>WTJO01000113.1:2496-45584 GCA_011524805.1 Alphaproteobacteria bacterium | reverse complement strand
GCCTTCAAAATAGCCTTCATCCTTCAGATTATGGCTGCCCAGAATAATGTCATCTAGCTGATAGAACGGATAGGCCGCCAGAATCTCGTCTGGTGACATGATGACAGTGCCTGCCCCAAGTGATGATTGCAGCTTCTGGCAGTCAACCAGATAATCTGCAAAGGGCTGATTATCTGCAAGATACATATAGCCGAATTTATCAAATGCCAGTTCAGGTACATCTTCATCACCACCGATATAGTCTTTGAAACGGGTGATAAAATCGGCTGTGAATTGAGATATTTTGATATTAATTTCAGTTGAAAATTGCTGTCTTACACATGAATTTGTGCGTGATGTTGAAGCAAATTCATATGACGGGTCACGCTCAATCACCAGCAAACGGCCATTAAAATCAGGGTTTGAAGTCAAAAACCATGCAATAGACGAACCTATCATGGCACCACCAATTATCACCACATCATATTGGTCATGGCGGGCAGTATCGGAAAAAGACATTGTACTCATCTTCAGGACACCTTATTTATGGCAAGAAATATAATGCTGTTTTTCTCTGACTTTTGCAGAAAGTATTGTCATGGTCAAAACTAAACTTGCTATTGGTGCCAGCTTTATCATTCTGTTATGCGGCGCGTTCGGCCTGTCTGAATTTCTGGCACGAAAAACAGTTGATCCTGCCGGCTTTGCGATAGGCGCGCCATTCTCGCTGTTAACACAGACAGGCCAGCCGGCAGATGAGCGCATATTCACCGGCACGCAGACAGCCCTGTTTTTCGGTTTTACCCATTGCCCAGATATTTGCCCGACAACATTGTCCGAGCTGACACTATGGCGTGACGAGATTGGCGCGGATGCTGGCGATTTGCAGATTATATTTGTTACCGTTGATCCGGTGCGTGATACGCCTGATATTCTGGCCAGTTATCTTGGTTTTTTTGGTGAAGATTTAATCGGGCTGACAGGCAGTGAGGCAGATGTCGCAAAGATGATTTCTGACTGGGGTATTTACCGAAAGGCCGTTAATAGTGCCTCTGGTGGTCTAAGCTATGATCATACCGCAAGCATTTTTCTTTTGAATAGTCAGGGCAGGCTGGCAGGCACAATCTCTCATCAGGAAAGTGACGAGATTGCGGTTGCCAAGCTCAGAAATCTTGTCGCAGCAGCAAAATAGCTAGATGAAATATCTGGCTAGCCTGCGGGCGGGCGATTGTCCCAGAAGCTGAAATGTTTCTCGCACTGCCTTGCAAGGGCAATCAGCACCCCTTCAGAATAGGGTTTGCCTACTAGCTGCATGGATACAGGCAGACCGTTCTTATCAAAACCGATAGGTACGACAATTGCGGGCAGACCCAGAAAATTCACCGGTCTGGTATTATGCCCGATATGCTGCATCAGCGCGGCCGCCTCCGGTTTTGCCCCTATATCACTATCTGCAATTGTGGGCAGGGCAAATGGCCAGACAGGCGTCACAAATACGTCAATATCTGCAAATATGTCCTCGATGATTCTGGCGGCCAGTCCGGCGCGTGTTGCCGCCAGCCTGTCTTCTATCTCCTGCGTGCTGCTTAGTCCTGTCAGTACCCGCATTACGGTTTGCGGGTTCATCTCGTTGTGGCGTTCAACCAGCCTGTCTATATGGACGTGACAGGCTTCCGAGCTGATCATCAGCACATTTAACGGGTTGGTCGTGTCAATATCGGCTATCTGTGCTTCGGACAATCTGGCACCAAAGGCTTCTGTCTCTTCAAAGGCGGCACTTATCAAATCGGCGATATCGCTATCTGTGCCAGACAGGAAATATTTTGTTTCAAGCCCCAGCCTGATGCCGTCAACCGGCCTGTCTAGATAGGACAGATAATCTATTTTTGGCACCTTGATGGATAGAGGGTCTTCTGAATCATATCCGGCAATCTGGGTCAGTAGCATGGCCGAATCTCTCACTGTCCGGCTAAGCGGGCCGACCGTATCAAGCGAGACAGATAAGGGAAATACGCCTGAACGTGAGACCAGCCCATGGGTAGGTTTGATCCCTATCAGCCCGCACGCCGCCGCAGGCAGTCTGATAGACCCGCCCGTATCACTGCCAAGCGATACAGGCACAATACCGGCTGCCACTACCGCGCCTGAACCTGAGGATGAGCCGCCACAAATATAGTCATGGTTCCACGGATTAAGCGGCGTGCCCGCATAATTATTATGGCCTGTTACCCCAAGCGCATATTCAACGCTCACAGTCCGTGCGCAATCTACCGCGCCGGCAGCATCCAGCTTTTTGATGACATGGGCAGTCTCAATGGCTCTTTCTCCCTGACAGGAAGCAGACCCACCCTCATATAGCCAGCCAGCCCCTGTTTCAGGCTTTCTGCCATATAGTTCCTTATGGGCTAGTGGCACCGCATGCAACGGCCCTCGCTGGCCGGGGTCTGTATCAAATAGCTGGTCAATCTGCTGATGGGCAAAATCTTCTTCAATATGGCGCACCGCCTGAATATCACGTCCCAGAGCATCCATTTCGGCACACACAGTTTCTAGATAGCGGTGGGCGGATTGTCTGTCTTTTACATGCTCGTTTGTGATGGTATGAATATCGTCAAACAGGCTCATCTATCTGACCCTTCACCAGACCCGGTATCAGCCTGAACATTGCTGGCATAATGCTGATAGACACTATTCATGCTCATAATGCGGTCAGGCTCTGGCGTGCGTAATAATGCCTCTGTCAACTCAAGATTGGTCTGTTTTGTTTGCTCAAGCAGGGCATTATGCACGCCTGCTGTTGCCAGTTTTTCATAATATTGGGCGATTGTGTCAGCATCTTTTTTCATAGCTATTATCCTGTATAAGCATGAATAAGCCTACCCTTATGCGTGCGGCCAGACAAGCATCCATCCGCAAGCAGGTGTAATATCGCGAACAGGCTTGCCTGAAGCTGTGTCTATATGGCACAAATAATTATGCCTCATGACCATGATGACCATGCCCACCATCTATTGCCTTCAGACCCCGAGCTGAAGCTAAAGGCGCTTGAGCAAATCCTGCTTGATAAGGGGCTGGTTCAGGCTGAGGCGATTGACGAGATTATTGACAGCTACGCCCATAAAATAGGCCCTCATCGCGGAGCCGAACTGGTGGCGCGTGCATGGACAGATATAGCATTCAAGGAACAGCTATTTGAGAATACAGACGCCGTAATTACCGAGATGGGCTTTTCTGGCCGTCAGGGTGAGCATGTTGTGATCGTTGAAAATACTCCTGAATGTCATAATCTGGTGGTATGTACTTTATGTAGCTGCTATCCATGGCCGCTACTGGGCATCCCGCCTTCATGGTATAAATCAGATGCCTATCGTAGCCGGGCAGTATCCGAACCACGCACAGTGCTGGCAGAATTCGGACTTGAACTTGCAGAAGATGTATCTGTGCGTGTATGGGATTCAACCGCAGAGATCAGATACCTTGTATTGCCTATGCCGCCTGACGAGATATCAGGCCTATCCTGGCAAGATGCCGCACAGTATGTCTCGCGTGATGCAATGATAGGCACTGCGATAGCGGCCGCCCCATTGCCGGATAAGGGCTGAATATGGCACGCGCACCCGCTCCCCATCCGCTAAGCCGGAATTTGCCACATGATTTGGGCGGGCAGGCAGGCTATCGTTATGATTTTGGCAGCGTTCAGGCAGATGAGCCGGTATTTTCAGAAACATGGCATGGGCGTGCGCTGGCTGTTACCATTGCAGCGGCAGCACATGGCAAGTGGAATCTGGATGCTTCCCGCCATGCAAGATAGCTTCTGCCGCCCGAAGATTATGCGCGCTTTTCCTATTATGATAAATGGCTATCAGCACTCGCCAACTTGCTTGTTGACCACGGTCTGGTAACAACAGATGAGCTTGCTTCTGCTAGTGCCAGCCAGCATAGCCCGCCCCTGCCAGCCAGCCTGACAGCCGAGAAAGCCAGAAAGATGATCAGCTCTGGCAGTTCGACATCACGCCCGCTTGCTCGCCCGCCCAAATTTGAGATTGGCCAGCATGTCAGCACCAGAACCCCTGATGAGACAGCGCTTATTTCTGGTGGTCATACCCGCCTGCCAGCCTATGCAGCGATGAAATCAGGGATAATTACAGCCTGTCATGGCGGCCATATTCTGCCTGACTCGCATGCCCATTTCAAAGGTGAGGCGCCAGAACCGCTCTATACTGTCAGCTTTGTGGCATCTGATTTATTTGCTGCCGCAAATAGCAGGGACGAAATACGGCTTGATTTATGGCAGAGCTATCTTGAGCCAGCGGCCCGATGACCAGCCCCGCCCTGCCACCTGCTGATAGCCAGTTTTCAGCCCCGTGGCATGCTCAGGCCTTTGCGCTCTGTCTTGCCCTTTATGAAGCAGGGATATTTGAGTGGTCTGAATTTTCGGACGCGCTTGGCGTTGAACTGGCGGCCTCTGCGGTTGCAACAGATGATGAATATTACCAGTGCTATATAGATGCGCTGACAAGATTGCTTGGCACAAAACAGCATCTTGACCAGCCGCAGCTTAACCAGATGATAGCGCGCTGGCGTCACGCCTATCTTAGCACTGCCCATGGCAGCCCTGTGACAATTTAATCTGTTTTATACAAGACATTTGGGCTGGATTGTTGTATAAATCAATCGAATTTATTTATTTCCAAAATCAGATGGTGACATGCTAATGGAAAAGTCTATTCCGCAAACTGCGCTTGTGCCTGATAGTGACTACATAATTTTCGGTGGCACAGGCGATCTGGCGTTACGCAAAATCTTCCCCGCATTATTCTGGCGGTTTTGTGATGGACAGCTTACTGACAAGGTCAGATTAATTGCTGTTGCAAGAAACAGCCTGCCGCTAGATACATTTCTGGACAAGCTCAGGCCATTTTGTGAAGACGCATTTAGCACCTATGATATGGATGAATCATTATGGGCAGATTTTGCCCGTCTTATTACCATCATGCCGATTGATATTATGAGCGGCAAAGGCGGGACCGAACTGGCCGCCTTCATTGCCGAGAAAAAAGATGATGCACGTCCGGCTATCTACTATCTGGCTGTTGCGCCTGCATTATTCGGGTCTGCCTGCCAGCTTCTGTCAGAACTTGATCTTGTCTGGCCGCAAAGCAGGCTGGTGGTAGAAAAGCCGCTTGGCCATGATTATGTGTCTGCCGAGCAGATTAACAGCCAGCTTAAATCGGTATTTTCAGAAGATCAGATTTACCGGATTGATCATTATCTGGGCAAGGAAACAGTCCAGAACCTGATGGCGTTACGGTTTGCCAATGTGATTTTTGAAAGCCAGTGGAATAATAACTCGATTGATCATGTCCAGATAAGTGTGGCCGAGACGGTCGGGGTAGGTGACAGGGCGGCCTATTATGACAAGGCTGGCGCATTAAGAGATATGGTGCAGAACCATATTTTGCAGCTTGTCTGTCTGGTGGCGATGGAACCACCTTCGCATTTCACGGCCGATCAGGTCAGAGACGAAAAATTACGTGTGCTTCAGGCACTGCGTCCGCTCACCAAAGAAGATATTGTCACAGGCCAGTATCAGGACTATGAGCATGAGCTGGATGGTTCATCACAAACAGAGACCTATGTTGCCTTGCGAATGGGTATTGAAAATTGGCGCTGGGCAGGGGTACCATTTTACATTAGAACAGGTAAAAAACTTAGTCTGAGAGCAAGTGAAATTGTTATTACCTTCAAGCCAAAGCCACATGATATTTTCAAAAAGGCTGGCGCGCCGGCAGGTGAAGATGATCTGCCTAACCGTCTGGTTATCAGGCTTCAGCCACAAGAAGGCCTCAAGCTCCAGCTAATCTCGAAAGCGCCGGGGCCAGGTGGTATGCGCCTGTTTCCGTCCGAGCTGAACCTGTCATTTAATGATACATTTTCAGCCCGCCTGCCAGATGCCTATGAACGTCTGCTGATGGATACAGCCAGAGGCAACCAGACCCTGTTTATGCGCCATGATGAAGTGCTGGCGGCATGGGCATTTATCGACCCTGTAATTTCGCTCGCCTCGGAGTTGGCGCCATCTTTATATCGTCAGGGTACATTCGGGCCGGCTGATCATTTTGGCGGCGAGGACGGATCTATCTGGATAGACCCTTCAGAAGATCCCGGACAGTAACAGACAGGCCGGCAGCCAGACAGACACCATAACAGGCCAGAAGAGACAGGTATGACGCTACATCCCCTTATTGCCGAAATCACAGACAGGATAAGAGACAGATCAGCCAGCACAAGACAGGGCTATCTGGCGCAGATGGCGCAGATGGCAAATGATTCTGATTCAGACAGAGGTTCCGTGTCCTGTTCCAATATGGCGCATGTTGCCGCCGCCGCAGGCGAGTTTCAGGATGATATTCTGGGTGTGGGTACAACCCAGAAGCCCAATATTGGCATTATTTCAGCCTATAATGATATGCTATCAGCCCATCAGCCATTTGAACATTATCCGGCATTATTGCGCGCGGCGGCTAAAAATTATGGCGCAACATCACAGGTAGCCGGATGTGTACCTGCTATGTGTGACGGGGTGACACAAGGCCGGCCGGGAATGGAATTATCGCTATTCAGCCGCGATGTGATTGCGATGTCTACGGCGATTGGCCTGTCTCATAATGTCTATGACGGGGTCATTTGTCTGGGGGTATGTGACAAGATTATTCCCGGTCTTGTGATGGGTGCATTAAGTCATGGCCATCTGCCTTGTATTTTTCTGCCGGCGGGGCCTATGGAATCTGGCCTGCCAAACCAGCAAAAGGCACAAATCAGAAAGGCCTTTGCCCGCGGCGAGGTAGGACGGGATGAATTGCTGGCCGCTGAAAAGGCCGCCTATCACAGTGCGGGTACCTGCACCTTTTATGGTACTGCAAATTCAAACCAGATGCTGATGGAAATTATGGGGCTGCATATGCCTTCTTCTGCCTTTATCCATCCGCATAGCGATTTGCGACATGCGCTTATCTCGGCCACCATGCAGCATATGATAGAGATTAGCCGCAAAGCATCTTCCCCAAAACCGCTCTACCAGCTTGTTGACGAGCGATCATTTGTGAATGCCATTATCGGGCTTCTGGCGACAGGCGGGTCAACAAACCATACCCTTCATCTACCAGCTATGGCGGCCGCGGCAGGCATTATTCTGTCATGGGAAGATTTTGCCGATCTGTCCGATATTATCCCGCTGCTGGCGCGTGTCTATCCGAACGGGTCGGCAGATGTGAACCAGTTTCATGCCGCAGGCGGTATTTCGCTGGTTATGCGCCAACTGCTTGAGGCAGGATTGCTAGATGGTAGTGCCGGCTGTGTATTTTCAGACAGTCTTGAAGATAGTCTGGTTGAGCCTGTGCTGGAAGATAACACACTTGGTTGGCGTGCAGGCCCTCGCCAGTCTGCCGATAGCCAGATTATCAGTACAGTTGATGCGCCCTTTGCCAGAAATGGCGGTCTGAAAATGCTGGATGGCAATATTGGCAGGGGGGTGATTAAAATTTCTGCTGTTGCGCCCGAACGGCATATTGTCAGCGCCCCTGCCGCTATTTTTGATACAGAAGCAGAGGTCAAAACCGCCTTTCACGATGGCAAGCTAGACAGAGATGTGGTGGTAGTCTTGCGAGGCCAGGGTCCGAAAGCCGCCGGCATGCCCGAGCTTCATTCATTAACGCCGTTATTGTCAATTTTACAGGATAAGGGCTATCAGGTTGCGCTTGTCACAGATGGCCGCATGTCAGGTGCGTCAGGCTCTGTGCCTGCCGCTATCCATCTTTGGCCGGAAGCAGCAGATGGCGGCGCTATTGCCAGCCTGCGTGATGGTGATATAATCACCCTAGATGCGGTGGCTGGCAGGCTTGAGACAGATGCGTCTCTTGACAGCAGAAACGGCGCTGAAATCATTACAAAACAGGCCGGATTTGGCAGAGAGCTATTTTTTGGAATGCGGGCGCATGCGCAGACCGCAGAACAGGGCGGAGGCATAAATCCTGCAACCCATTTCACTGCCACAGAGAGGGTAAGATGATTCCAGATATTCTGGCTGCAGGGCCTGTGATGCCTGTAATAATTATTGAACATGCAGATGATGCCGTGCCACTGGCAGAGGCATTGCTGGCAGGCGGTATTCGCACTGCCGAAATTACCTTGCGTACCCCCTCAGCTCTTGCGGCGATAGAACAGATTGCATCTGGCTGTCCCGATATGCTGGTAGGGGCAGGCACAATCACCTCAGCAGAACAGGCACAACAGGTCAAAGATGCAGGCGGAGTCTTTGGCGTCAGCCCCGGCTCTACAGAGGCGCTGATAGATGGCTGTAACAAGTCTGGTCTGCCGATGCTATATGGCGCACAAACCCTGTCCGAGATGATGGCACTTGCCGAGAAAGGCTATCATCAGATGAAATTTTTTCCTGCCTCTGCGGCTGGCGGTATCGATTTTCTGAAATCTGTTCATAGCCCGATGCCGCATCTTCGCTTCTGCCCGACAGGCGGGATTAACCAGCAAAATGCAGCTGAATGGCTGAGCCTGCCGCATATTGTGTGTGTTGGCGGCTCGTGGCTGGCGCCTGCTGACCTGATCACATCACACGCGTTTGCCGAGATCACAAAACGGGCGCAGGCGGCAAGCAATCTGCGTAGATCGGACTGAATCAAAAATGAGCATGCATCATGGCTAGCCAGACAGAGTTACAACAGCTAAATGACCGGCTGGAAGCTGAAGCACAGCAGATGGCCGCAACCGATCTGGCCTCATTAATGCATGCCGAAGGGCGAGATGCGCTGGTGCTGAAACAGGATGATTTATGGGTAGATATCACCAGACAGCCAATACGCACAGACAGTCTTGATATGCTATGTGCGCTGGCTGAGGCGCGCAATCTGGCCGAAAATATCACACAGCTTTTTGACGGCACACATATTAACCGCACAGAAGACAGGCCTGTAGTGCATATGGGCTTACGCCATCCTGACAGGCACAAGAGTGAGGGCTGGAAACAGCTTGCCGAATTTGCCGAACAGCTGCGCAATGCAGGACAGATAACAGATGTTGTCAATATCGGGATTGGCGGGTCTGATCTAGGCCCTGCAATGCTGGCTCAGGCTCTTGGCCCTGCCTGTGATGGCCCGCGCCTGCATTTTGTTGGCAATGTTGATCCTGCCCATATTCATGATGTACTGGCCAGTTGCACACCAGAGCAGACGCTATTTATTGTCACCTCCAAAACCTTTACCACACAGGAAACACTCGCCAATGCAACGCTGGCAACATCCTGGCTGGAACGTCATGGTATGCGTTCTGACGAGGCCATGGTTGCGGTGACGGCCGCGCCTGATATGGCCAACAGATGGGGCATAGATAAAGACCGCATATTCAGCTTTGAAGACGGGGTAGGCGGACGCTATTCTGTATGGTCTGCTGTCGGGCTGGCTGTGATGATTGGGTGTGGTAGTGCGCGCTTTGCCGAAGTGCTGGCAGGGGCATATGATATGGATTGTCATTTCCGTACAGCACCGTTTGATCAAAATCTGCCTGTCATTATGGGGCTATTACGTATCTGGCATCGCCAGTTTATGGGGCGTGTCAGCTATGGTCTGATGGCCTATGACCAGCGGCTTGCCAGATTTGCGGCATGGGCACAACAGCTTGAGATGGAATCAAATGGCAAGTCAGTTGATATGAATGGCCAGACCCTATCGCATCCTGCCGCACCACTTATCTGGGGCGAGCCGGGCACCAATGCACAGCATAGTTTTTTTCAATGGCTGCATCAGGGTGCTGAAATCCACCCGATAGATATTCTGGTATCTCGCACCCCGTATCTTCGCGGGGAAGACGCGCTCTCAAAAGACGCCCATCGCCAGCTGGTCATAAATGCGATAGCACAGGCAGAAGCACTGGCGTTGGGACAGAAAAATCCAGATAATCCGCATCAGCATTTTGCAGGTAACAGGCCGTCAATTCTGGTATCATGGGACAGATCAACGCCATTTGCGATTGGTCGCCTGCTTGCCCTGTACGAGCATATCACGATCGTGTCAGGGTTTATCTGGGGGATTAACAGCTTTGATCAATTTGGTGTCGAGCTAGGAAAAAAGATGGCACGCGCGCTTGACGAAGGCACAGGGCTATCTCATTTCAGTAAGGCGGCACAGTCATTCATGCAGACGCTTGACTAAATCCTGTGGCTGAATATGGCCAGAAAGAAATTAAAGATAATGAGCCCAATTATTTCGGTATCTGGCCTGTCAAAAATTTATGATGGCGGATTTGAAGCGCTGAAAGACTTATCACTTGATATTGATACAGGTGAAATCATCGCGCTATTGGGACCGAACGGGGCTGGCAAGACAACATTGATTTCGACGATTTGCGGGCTGGTATCTGTAAGCACTGGCACGGTGCGGGTTGGCGGATATGATATTGTTGATGATTATCGTGAATCGCGCCGGCTTGTCGGGCTGGTGCCACAGGAGGTTGCGCTTGAACCGTTTGAGACAGTCATCAATACGGTCAGCTTTTCACGCGGGCTTTTTGGCTATCCCCCGAACCCCCAGATTATTGAGAGTATTTTGCGCAAACTCTCGCTCTGGGATAAGCGTGATAATCAGATAAAAGAATTATCAGGGGGCATGAAACGGCGTGTGCTAATCGCAAAGGCGCTTAGCCATGAGCCGAAAATCCTGTTTCTTGACGAGCCGACTGCCGGGGTAGATGTCGAGTTGCGCAAAGATATGTGGCAGGTGGTAGAAGAGCTGAAACAGGATGGCGTTACCATCGTGCTTACCACTCATTATATTGAAGAAGCAGAGGCAATTGCCGACAGGGTGGCGGTAATTTCAGCAGGCACGATTTTGCTGGTAGAAGAAACAGATAAGCTGATGAAACAGATGGGCGAAAAGCAGATGAAAATTTATCTGCAAAGCGCGCTTCACAAAATACCATCTGAGCTATCTTCTTTTAATGTCGGCCTGTCAGAGGACGGGTTAAGCCTGAACTATAGATATGATATTAATGCAGACAGAACAGGCATAACCTCTTTGCTAACCGCGCTATCATCTGCGGGTATAACTTTCAAAGATGTCGAAACCTCGCAAAGTTCGCTTGAAGATATTTTTGTCTCACTTGTAAAGGCAGAGAATTGATGAACCTATATGCTATCCGCGCGATTTATGTGTTCGAGATGAGCAGGACGTTCAGAACGCTTGTCCAGTCCCTAATTGCCCCTGTGCTGTCGACAGTGCTGTATTTTGTGGTGTTTGGCACAGCTATTGGCTCGCGCATGCAGACCATTGACAATGTCGAATATGGCTCATTCATTGTGCCAGGTCTGATTATGCTGACTGTATTGCTGCAATCCACCAGCAATGCATCTTTTGGAATCTATTTCCCGAAATTTATCGGCACCATATATGAGCCGCTATCTGCGCCTGTATCCTATCTGGAAATTGTAATTGGCTATGTCGGGGCGGCAGCCACAAAATCGTTGATGATCGGACTGATTATTCTGGCAACAGCGACCTTGTTTGTTGATGTATCAATTGCCCATCCTGTCTGGATGATGGCATTTCTTCTGCTTACCTGTATTTCGTTCAGCCTGCTTGGATTTATCATCGGTATCTGGGCACGCAATTTTGAGCAGCTTAATCTGGTGCCGTCACTGATTATTACGCCACTGGTCTTTTTAGGAGGCAGTTTCTATTCGATTTCGATGTTGCCACCTTTCTGGCAGACAGTAACGCTGTTTAATCCGGTTGTGTATCTTGTCTCCGGTTTTCGCTGGGCATTTTTCGATACGGCCGATGTGGCGGTGCATTACTCGCTTCTGGCCATTGGTCTGTTCAGCATTATCTGTGTGATGATTATTGGCTGGATTTTCAAAACTGGCTATAAATTACGAAGCTAGTTTTCCGGCTTAAATGGCCATATCTGCTGGCTAAGCTGGCGCGCGGCCAAGCAAATATCGGCAAAGGCGCCGGCAATGCTGGCAACCTGATGCCGTCCGCGTAAATAGCCATGTACCATGCCTTTTTGAGATATGCAGACAGCCTTATTGCCTGCGCCGAGCAGCCTGTCACAATAGGCAGGGCCGTCATCATGAAGCGGATCACATTCTGCACTGAAAATGATGGTTGCAGGCAGAGATGAAAATTCTGTCTGATAAAGAGGCCCCGTTATTTCGTCTTCATCTGCATCTTCGCCAAATAGCAGATGGCCATACCGTATCACATCTTCCCTGCTCAGCATCGGCGCATGTGCGTGGGTGATATAGCTGCCTGTATCCGGATTACCTGAAAAGGTCGGATAGATTAATAGCTGGCCAATAATCGCCTCTGTCTCGCCTCTCAGGCTGTGGCTTACCATAGCCGCCAGCCACGCACCGGCGCTATCGCCAGCCAGAATAAACTGTCTGCCGGGGTATTTGTCTATCAGGGCACGAGTCACGCCGAGACAGTCTTCATGCTGGGCAGGGTGGCGGTGTTCGGGCGCCAGGCGATAATCTACCGCCATCACCTCAAGCTGGCCTGCATGGCTGAGATCAGCGCAGATTGACCAGTGGCTCTCCAGATTGCCAAGCACAAAGCCGCCGCCATGAAAATAGATTATCAGACAGTCTGTGGCAGTGCTGGCAGGCTGGTAGTGTTGCACAGGCCGGCCAGCTATCTCGCTATCGGAAATGACCATCCCCTCCGGCACATCTGAGGCAAAATAGCGGCACATCTCAAGATAGGCATCACGATAATCATCTGCTGTGGCATCTTCTGGCAGATGCGGCGTTGCTGAGGCAACCGCCTCAATAAATGCCTTCATCTCGTCATCAAGCAGACGCCCATAATCTGTCATATCTTCGGTCTCAATCTGTGGCCTCTGGTTCTGGTCTAGCTATGCCATTTTGCGTCGCGCTTTTCGATAAAGGCAGCAATGCCCTCTTCTGCGTCCCGCTCCATCATATTATGAACCATCACCTGTGCGGCATAATCATAGGCATCCTGCAGGGATAATTCGGCCTGTCGGTAAAAGGCTGTCTTGCCAATCGCCACGGTAGAGGCAGGTTTGCTGGCTATCTTTTGCGCCATAGCCATTGCTTCATCTGCAAGCGCCATATCCTCAACAGCGTGATTTACCAGCCCCCATATCTGCGCCTGTTCAGCCGAGATCATTTCGCCTGTAAGCAGCATCTCCATCGCATGTTTTGGCGCAATGTTTCGTGACAGGGCAACCATGGGCGTTGAGCAGAATAGCCCAATATGCACGCCCGGCGTGGCAAATTGTGCCGCGCGGCCAGCAACGGCCAGATCACAACTTGCTACAAGCTGGCATCCGGCGGCGGTGGCGATTCCCTGAACAGAGGCAATGATAGGCAATTTATGATTGACGATTTGTTGCATCAGCTGTGCGCATTGCTGCATTGTCTGGCTGAAAAATGCCTGTCCTCTATCTGGCTGGCTTCTGGCAGCGGTAAGCTCTTTGAGATCATGGCCTGCGCAGAAAATCTTGCCTTTTGATGAGATGATGATGACTTTTGTGTGAGAGTCTGCCTCAAGTTCTGAGAGTGTATGTGATAGCTGTTCAATCATGGCCAGAGACAGTGAATTGCCGGCATCCGGCCTGTTCAATGTTATTTCGGCAATAGCGCCATGATGGGCACATAGCACAATATCATCCATTATCTGGTCTCCGGCATCTGGCTTCGGTGAAATTTCGCTTATGGTTTTGTATCATGCGGTAAATTACTGTTAATGTCACTATTTTGTCTTTACCAGCTTCATGCTAGAGTTAGCCTTTGACATATATGGCCGCTTGGGCTTTGGTATCAGGGGATTTTGTGCCACAGTTGGACGATAACAGGCAGGCATAATAGCGTTATCAGAATAGAGACTGGTTTATGGATGGTTCGCAGGATAATTCGAAAGAGATAGCTGACAGGCTGGCAGGTGACAGGCTGAATGCGGTAAGTCTTGCTGACAAATATAATCTTGATACAGATGTTGTGTTTGTAAATGGCACACAGGCACTGGTCAGAATGTGTCTGATGCAGTCAGAAATTGACCGCCAGCATGGTATAAATAGCGCAGGTTATGTCACCGGCTATAGAGGCTCGCCTCTGGGCGGGATCGATTTGCAATTTGCACAGGCATCAGCTCCGCTTACAGATAGCCAGATTGTTTTCACCCCTGCTTTGAATGAAGATCTTGCCGCGACCGCCGTATGGGGCACCCAGCAGGCGGCATTGCATGGCGAGAATACCCATGATGGCGTATTTGCTATCTGGTATGGCAAAGGCCCCGGTGTCGACCGCACAGGGGATGTCTTCAGGCATGCCAATCTGGCAGGCACCGACCCCAAGGGTGGGGTGCTGGCCTTGATGGGAGATGATCATACAGGCGAAAGCTCGACCGTATGTCACCAGTCAGAATATGCCATGATGGATGTGATGATCCCTGTGCTGAATCCTGTTAATCTCGAAGAGATGGTGCAATTTGGCCTGCATGGCTGGGCGATGTCACGCTATTCGGGTCTGTGGGTTGGGCTTAAATGTGTGAAGGACAATATTGAAAGCTCGTCTTCTGCGCGGTTAAGTCTGGAACAATTTTCATCAAAATTGCCAAATGATGTCGATTTGCCCGAAGGCGGGCTCAATATCAGACGTAATGATCATCGCCATAGTCAGGAAGAACGTCTTCACAAGCATAAGATAGCCGCCGCCCATGGCTATGTGCGTGCCAACCAGATTGACAGAGTGATTTATTCAGGCGGCAAAAAAGCAAGATTCGGTATTGTGGCAACTGGCAAGGCCTATATGGATGTATTGCAGGCACTTTCTGATCTGGGCATCTCTGGTGCGCAGGCAGACAAGATGGGGCTGGCGCTATATAAGGTCGGGATGAGCTGGCCTGTTGAGCCGTCCGGCCTGACTGCTTTTGCCCGCCCGCTTGAGCGGCTATTTGTGGTCGAGGAAAAGCGCGGACTGATGGAAGAACAGATTAAATCGATCCTGTATAATCTGCCAGCCCGTCCGCTTATTCTGGGCAAAAAGGATGCAGATGGCGAACGGCTATTGCCTGAAGAAGGCTCAATTGACGGGGTGCAGGTAGCGCTGGCCATGATTGATCATTTGCTGGCAGGCCAGAAGATACCCACAGATATATCTGCACGTGCAGAGCATTTGCGTGCGTCCCAGTGCCGTGAATTTGCTTCTGTGGGGCTGGCACGGACACCCTATTTCTGTGCGGGGTGTCCGCATAATAGCTCGACCGTTCTGCCAGACGGCGCACGCGGCTATGCAGGGATTGGCTGTCACTGGATGGCGCAATTTATGGACAGGTCTGTAGAAGGCAATACCCATATGGGTGGCGAGGGTGCAAACTGGATAGGCGAGGCCTGTTTTTCCAGCAGAGACCATGTCTTCCAGAATATGGGTGATGGCACCTTTAACCATTCAGGACTGATGGCTATCCGAGCGGCTGTCGCCTCAGGTGTGAATATCACCTACAAGATTTTATATAATGATGCAGTTGCAATGACCGGCGGTCAGACTCATGAAGGTGATCTGACCCCGCCTCAAATCGCCCATCTGCTGTCTGCATCGAATATTGAGCGTCTGGCACTGGTAACAGATGATCTGAGCCGGCATAACAGGTCAGATTATCCTGCCGAAACCACTTTTCATCACAGGCTGGAATTACAGCGCGTACAGGCCGAACTGGCAAAAATAGCTGGCACAACAGCGCTGATTTACGACCAGACCTGTGCTACCGAAAAGCGCCGCCGCCGCAAAAGAGGGCTGATGGAAGACCCTGATAAACGCGTTATCATCAATCCCGAAGTCTGCGAAGGGTGCGGTGATTGCGGGGTGCAGTCCAACTGTGTTGCGATCTTGCCTCTTGAAACAGCGCTTGGGCGCAAACGCCAGATTGACCAGTCTGCCTGTAACAAGGATTTTTCCTGTGTGAATGGCTTCTGCCCAAGCTTTGTGACTGTTTCGGGTGGCACATTGGCAAAGCCTGAACCTGTCGGACTGTCATCAGATATTGCAATTGTCGAACCAGAGCAGATAATTCCTGAAGATAAGGTGCATAGCATCCTGCTGACAGGGGTCGGGGGC
Source organism: Alphaproteobacteria bacterium (assembly GCA_011524805.1). Classification (GTDB taxonomy): domain Bacteria; phylum Pseudomonadota; class Alphaproteobacteria; order Puniceispirillales; family Puniceispirillaceae; genus WTJO01. The sequence goes on along the minus strand of WTJO01000113.1, from coordinate 29,458 downwards.
ACAGGGGTTGTGACGATTGGCGCCTTGCTTGGCATGGCCGCCCATATTGACAAAAAAGGGTGCGGCATTATCGATATGGCAGGGCTGGCACAAAAGGGCGGTGCAGTTACCAGCCATATCCGCATAGGCCCCAATGCTGAAGATATTAGCGCTATCCGGATTGGTCCGGGCGGGGCTGATCTGATGCTGGGATGTGACAGTCTGGTCGGGGCTGAACAATATCAGCTAAAGCTGATGAATCCGGACGGCCACATTATTGCCAATCTGAACCAGATGCCGACAGGCGAATTTACCCGCGACCCTGATCAGCAATTTCCCGCAGAACAGATTATCTCCAGATTGTCGCATAGTGTTAAAGACGGAAATGCGAGCTTCTGTGATGCTACCCAGCTTGCCCTGGGGCTGATAGGCGATGCAATTGCATCAAACCTCATTATGCTGGGGGTGGCGTTCCAGAAAGGCCTGATACCGCTCAGGTCAGAGGCAATTGAAAAAGCGATTGAGCTGAATAATGTGGCGGTTGCACAGAGCCTACAGGCTTTCAGATGGGGCAGACTATATGTTGCCGACCCTGACAGGCTGGCACAGCAGACACAGCAGCCTGTTATGCCGGCTCAGCCGCTTTCTGCCAACGCGATAATCAATGACAGATTTGACAGGCTGGTGGCCTATCAGGATACAGAATATGCAGATAGCTATCGCGCTATCATGCAGAATGTCCAGAGATGTGATCATGATAAGGCTGAGCGTCTTACCATTGCCGCTGCAAAAGGGCTGTATAAGCTGATGGCCATAAAAGATGAATATGAAGTAGCCAGGCTTTTTACAGATGGAACCTTCACACAACAGCTTACGCACCAGTTTGACGGCGATATTTCACTTCGCTTTCATCTTGCCCCGCCGATATTCTCAAAAACAGACCCGCGCACAGGCAGGCCGTTAAAACGCGAATATGGCAGCTGGATGGCAGGGGTGATGAGTGTGCTGGCAAAGATGAAAGGGCTCAGGGGCAGTATGTTTGATCTGTTTGGCTATACAGCCGAACGACAGCGCGAACGTCGCTGGCGCGATCGCTATCAGAATATCCTGAATGAGCTATGTGCCGGTCTGAATGACAATAATTACGAACTGGCTGTCCAGATAGCAGATATTGCACAGGATATTCGCGGCTTCGGCCCGGTAAGAGAGGCAAGTTTTGCGCGCGCAGACGAAACGCTGGACAGGCTGATGACCCAGTTTACACCCCCTGCAAAGCAGGCGCAGACAAAGAACGCATAGGCGATAGATACCACAGAAATTCAATAGATATATTGACAGAGATATATTGCCAACATCATACAGGACAGGTTGGTACAGAATTGTTCTGAGAACAGAACAGACAGGAGCGATTGATCATGAGTGATGATTACAGGTTTGATACATTAAGCCTTCATGCAGGGCACTGGCCAGATGATGCGCATGGCTCGCGCGCTGTGCCTATTCACCAGACAACATCCTATATGTTCAAAGATACACGTCATGCCGCCGCGCTATATAATATGGAAGTTGGCGGGCATTTATATACGCGAATTTCAAACCCGACTGTGGCGGTGCTTGAGCAGCGTCTGGCCGCACTGGAAGATGCAGTAGCTGCAACCGCGACAGCCTCAGGTATGGCGGCACTTACCTCTGCACTGATGACGCTATGCTCGCAGGGAGATCATATTGTTGCCTCTGCCCAGCTTTACGGTGCCAATGTCAATCTGCTGAAATATACGCTGCCGCGCTTCGGGATTGAGACCAGTTTTGTCTCGGCCTCAGACCCTGACGCGATGAAGGCGGCTATTCGTCCAAATACCAAGGTGATTTTTGGCGAGATTATCGGCAATCCGGGGCTTGATATTATGGATGTGGACAGGGTTAGCGCGATTGCCCATGAAGCCGGTATTCCGCTTATGATTGATGCAACCTTTAATACGCCCTTTCTGATGCAGCCCTGTCATCACGGGGTAGATATTATTATTCATTCCCTGACCAAATGGATTGGTGGCCACGGGGTAGCGATTGGCGGTGCAGTCGTTGATGGCGGACGGTTCGACTGGGGCCAGAATGATAAATTCCCGACCATTGCACAGCCCCATTATTCGATGGATGGGATAAATTTTCATGAAGAATTTGGCCCTGCGGCCTTTACTGCGAAATTCAGAGCAGAGGCAATGTATAATTTCGGACCCTGCCTGTCGCCAACAAATGCATTTCATATTATTCAGGGTATGGAAACGCTGGGGCTAAGGATGCAGCGCCATATGGAAAATACCCGCAAGCTGCTTGCTTTTCTGAGTGAGCATGAACAGGTTGCGTGGGTGCGCCATCCTGAATTGCCGTCTCATCCGGATCATGAGCTGGCAAAACAGCTATTGCCAAAGGGGGCAGGCTCGATCATCACCTTTGGTGTGAAAGGCGGACGTGATGCAGGACGTGCCTTTATTGAATCTGTCCAGCTTTCGTCTCATCTTGCCAATGTGGGTGACGCCAAAACGCTTGTTATCCACCCTGCCAGCACCACCCATTCCCATATTGATGCCGAGGCGATGAAATCAGGTGGGTTGAGTGATGATATGATCAGATTATCTGTCGGGCTTGAAGATATTGAGGATATCAAGGCTGATTTCGAGATTGGCTTTAAGGCCGCCTCGCGCCTTGCAACTGCGCCCGCAACCTAGCCTCTCTGTAGCGGCATGATTTATCAGGAGTGAGCATCGTGAAACAGTCTATTGATGGAAACCAGATTCATATTGCGACAGGCGGCAGAGCCCACCAGCCGGATAGACCCTTTATTTTCTTTTTGCATGGCAGTGGGCAAAGCCATCTGACATGGGTGCTTCAGACACGTCTTCTGGCCTATGATGGCTATAATATTGTGGCGCCTGATTTTCCGGCACATGGTCTGTCCGAAGGTGATGCATTGACGTCAATCGAAGATATGGCGGCGTGGGTTCTGCGCCTTGCTGACAGACTAGGGGTTGATAATTTTATTCTGGCAGGTCATTCGCAGGGCGCGCTGGTTGCGCTTGAACTGGCCGCCCGTCATCCGGAACGGATTGACAGGCTGGTGCTGATAGGCTGTGCGGCGGCTATCCCTGTTAATGACTATCTGGTTTCTGCCTCTCAGAATAAGCTGGATGCAGCGATTAAGATGATGACAGGCTGGGGGCATGGGCTGCGTGCGCACAAGCATGAAAACTCACAGCCCGGCTTCTCGCATCTTGGCTTTGGCCGGCAGCTGATGGCCGCCAATCACACAGATGCGTTGCATGTAGATTTAACAGCCTGTAATAACTATAGCTCAGGTGCAGATGCCGCCGCCAACATTACCATGCCAACGCTGGTGATACTGGCAGGAGCAGATAAAATGACACCTGTAAAATTTGGCAAGAAGCTGGCAGACATGATACCAGATGCCGAGCTGGTTATTGTGGATAAGGCAGGCCATATGCTGCCTGCAGAACATCCTGATGACGTTAATACTCCATTACGTGCCTTCCTGCCGCACTAGCGTCTACGTACATTTTCAGGTCATTTACCTAATATAAGGATATGTCATGTCATCTTCATTTTCGTCAATTGCAGTCATAGGTGCCGGCACGATGGGGGCAGGTATCGCCGCCCAGATTGCCAATGCCGGCCACCCGGTGCTGTTGCTTGATTTGCCTGCTGGCGATAAAGGCGGAAAATCTCCTGCCGAGCTGGCGGTAGACAGGCTGATGGCTTCCGACCCGCCGCAACTAATGCATAAATCTGTCGCCAAATTGATACGCACAGGCACAATTGAAGATGATTTTGATGCGCTTGGTCACTGTGACTGGATTGTCGAGGCTGTTATTGAGCGGCTAGATGTCAAAAAACAGCTTTATAAGAGACTGCATCAGGTCATTGGCACTGACTGTATCGTCACCTCAAACACCTCAACCATTCCGATATCGCTTTTGGTTGAAGATATGCCGGAGACATTCAGACAGCGTTTTGCCATCACCCATTATTTCAATCCTGTCCGATTTATGCGCCTGCTTGAGCTGGTGCGGGGGCAGGACACAGATGATGTGGTGATGGACAGGCTGGCCAGCTTTAATGATGAAGTGCTTGGCAAGGGGGTTGTGCGCTGTGCAGATACGCCCGGATTTCTGGGCAACAGGGTAGGGGTATTTGCCCTGCAATTCGCCCTGCATAATGCTATTGATGCGCAGATAGCGATAGATGTTGCAGATAGCTATATTGGCCGTCCGTTCGGGATTCCAAAGACGGGTATTTTCGGTTTATATGATCTGATCGGCATTGATTTGATGAGTGATGTGGCAAGTTCGCTGAGATCTATCCTGCCGCCAGATGATGCGTTTCATGCAGTTGGCAATGACCCTGAAATTATGCGTCAGATGATAGCGGCAGGGGATTTTGGCAATAAATCGGGCTGCGGCTTTTATCGTGATGATGATGCGGGCGCGCGACAGGTGCGGATTATCGAACAGGGCGGCGATGGCCATAGCTGGCGCGAGGTGATGACAGAACTACCAGCGCCTGTGCATGCCTCGGCAGAGGCGGCGGCAAGACAGCTGGAACCGCTTGACCCTATTCTGGATGATAGCTCGGCAGAAGGTAAATTTGCCAGAAAAGTGCTGGTCGGCATCCTTGGCTATGCGGCCTCGTTACTGCCTGATATTACCAGCTCACCTCAGGATATAGATGATGCGATGAAGCTGGGCTTTAACTGGCTAAGAGGGCCGTTTGAGCTGATTGATGCTATCGGGCTGGAACGGCTGGCTCAGATGGCAGATGAGGCGGATATGACATTGCCGCACCAGCTGACAGAACGCACCTCGCCCTATTATAAAGCTACATCAGACAGTTTGCTGGTTGATATTGTGTCTTCTGGCTATCAGCCTGTCAGCTTGCCTGATGGGGCGATGCGTTTTTCGATGATGCGCCAATATACCAGAAAGCTGGCCGGTAATGATGCAGCAAGCGTCTATGCGCTGGAAAATGATCTCAGGCTGGTTGAATTTCACAGCAAGGCAAATGCGCTAAACGATGCCTCTATGGAGATGGTCAGCTTTGCCGCTGAACATCACGGCTCAGGGATTATCATTCATAATGATGCCCAGCATTTTTCCGCCGGTGTTGATCTAACCCATTTCCAGCATCTGATCTTAACACGGCAATTTATCGAAATGGATAGCTTTCTCGCTCGTTTCCAGCAGGCCGTAAAACAGCTAAAATACTGTCCTGTGCCGGTGGTTGGTGCCGCATCCGGCCTTGCCGCAGGGGGCGGGTTTGAGGTGCTGATGCATTGCGACAGGCTAGTGGTGCATACCAACTGCACGCTGGGTCTGGTCGAGGCAGGTGTAGGGGTTGTGCCCTCTGGCGGCGGTGTTAAGGAAAGCTATTTACGCTGGTATCAGGCCACATCTGACTGGGATGAGGCAGCATGGAAAACATGGATGCAAATTGGCTATGCAGCGACAGGCACATCTCCGCAGCTTGCCGCCCGTTTCCAGTATTTCAGAGACAGTCATGACAGCACGGTGATGAACAGGGACAGGCTGCTTGCCAGCGCAATAGAGATGATTGGCAGGCTTGCTCCGGACTATCAGCCACCAGCCCCGCCAGCCCCGCAACTTGCCTCAACCAGCCTGCTTGAAAAAATGTCCGACTTTATGGATGAGGGTATCAGTAACGGTCAGTTCTTTGCGCATGACAAGGTGGTTGCCATGGCAATTGCCTCTATCATTGTTGCAGATAATCCAGAGGATACAGCTTGTGATGAGCAGATTCTCTATGATCGTGAACGCCGCGCCTTTCTCAATCTTGCCCGCACGGCTCCGACAGCAGATAGAATCAATTATATGCTTGCCGGAAAAGGCAGTTTGCGGAATTAGCCAGATTGTGAAAATGGCCTAGAACGAGATTCGTTTTAGCGAAATAAGATCGCCAAGATGCTCGTCTCTGGGGTCGTGGCTAACCAGAATGACAGGAATATCAAGCATGGTGATAAAATCTGTCAGCAAGGACAGAATATCTGATCTATGGGCATCATCCAGACTGGAAAAGGGCTCATCTAGCAATAATGCGCGAGGGCTGGCCAGCACGGCGCGCAACAGCGCTACCCGTGATTGCTGACCGCCTGAGAGTGTTTCGGGATCGCGCGCCTCAAATCCTGCCATATCGGCTTTTGCAAGCATATCGGATATGGTGGCACGCCTGTCCGTGGCGGCTATTTCCGGCTTCAGCCCAAAGCTGATATTCTGGGCGACATTCAGATGGGGAAATAATAGTGGCTGTTGAAACAGAAAGCCGATATGTCTTTCTTCAGCCCGCCTGTCATCAAGCGCCTCTGCGTTAAGCGTTATCGAGCCATGCGCTGTCAGGCCGGCCACCTTGATGCCGGCAATCCATTTCAGCAAGGTAGATTTGCCAGCCCCGCTTGGCGCCATTAACAGCCCTATCTGCGCGGGCGCAATCTCAAAGCTGAGATGTTGACACAGCACTGTCTCATCAAAGCGAAGTCCGGCATCTGAAATACACAGCATGATATGCCTTTCTGTTGCAATATGCCCTGTTTGCTTATGCGCATCTTTGGCCTGTTTTACAAGTGCAGATTACCGTCTTCCATAATTCAAAGCATTAACACTATATTAAGAAATAAGTCCTATGCTAGAGCTATCATTAATGCCATCATGGCTCGTTTGAAGGAGAGATTTATCATGAATGCATTCACTTTTTTGCGGCTGGCACCTGCTATAAATCTATGGCAGAGAACACAACAGGCTGGCAGAACAGCACTGGCTATTTTATGGATGCTCGCCGGTCTGCTAGGCGGTCTGACAGGGTGGAGTTCTGTCGCCACAGCCAGCACAGCCCAGCAGATGGAACAGGCCGCCAAAGGCCAGACCGTCTATTTCAATGCATGGGGCGGCAGTCCCAATATTAACAGCTATATTGGCTGGGTGGCAGAACAGGTAAAGGCACGTTATGGCATTACGCTGGAACATGTGAAACTGACAGATACAGCCGAGGCAGTATCACGTATTCTGGCAGAAAAAGTAGCTGGCAAAACAGCAGGCGGGTCTGTCGATCTGATCTGGGTGAATGGTGAGAATTTTGCCACCCTTAGCCGTGAAGGGCTGCTGCGCACAGATGAATGGGCATTTGATTTGCCTGCTTTTGAGCTTACAGACCCTGAAGCACTGCCCGGGCTGGTTACAGATTTTGCTCTGCCGACAGAAGGGCGTGAATCGCCATGGGGACGGGCTCAGCTTGTATTTGGATATGATAGCGCCTATCTGGCATCGCCTCCGCGTTCGGCCGCTGCGTTAAAAGACTGGATCAAGGCAAATCCGGGGCGGTTCAGCTATCCACGTCCGCCTGATTTTACAGGCTCGAGCTTCCTGAAACAGATTTTGCTTGAAACAACTGACGATATTGCGCGCTTCCAGACACCTCCTTCAGATGATGCTGATCAGCATCTGGCACCACTATTTGACTGGCTTGACGAGGTCACTCCGTCTTTGTGGCGTGGCGGTAAAACCTATCCGGCCAATTATACCGAGATGGTGCGCCTGCTTGGTGATGGCGAGGTCACAATCGCCTTTGCCTTCAATCCGGCGGAATTTTCAAATGCGATCTCGCAGCAGATTCTGCCTGATACGGTGCGAAGCTATATTCATGAACAGGGCACGCTTGCCAATATCCATTTTGTGGCTATCCCCTTTAATGCCTCGGCGCCAGAAGGCGCGATGCTGGTTGCAGATTTCCTGCTGTCATTTGATGCCCAGCTAAGAAAGGCCAATTCCGAGATTTGGGGAGATCCTACGGTGCTGTCATTTGCCAAATTTAATGACCAGCAAAAGCAGCAATTCAATGCCCTGCCGCGCGGCGTTGCCAGCCTGTCAGAGGCTGAATTATCTCCTGCGCTTGCAGAGCCTCACCCTGACTGGATGACATTGATAGAACAAAAATGGCAGGCGCGCTTTGCGCAATAGGCCTGAACTGTTTTATCAGCTATAAAATAGTCAGGGGTGTGGGTGATGGCAGGATAATATCTTCCTGCCCGCTCCGCATTTTGAGTTGCCCTGTCCATCAGTCCTATTACTTTATAGGTGATAACAAGATGATGTGTGGCTAATGCAGAATGGTGTCCGGCTGACTATTTTGATTGTGCTGATAGTGCCTGTGCTGGCAGGGCTGGCAGGTATTTTTCTGCCCGGCTTGGGGGTGTTTCCGCTTCTAGGGCGATCCGAAATATCTGCTGATGCTTTTTTTGAGCTATTTGCACAGCCGGGCATATATCATGCTATCTGCCTGTCCCTATGGACAGGGATTGTGGCAACCATCATATCCTATCTTCTGGCGATGACATTACTGGCGTGCCTGTTTGGTGCCGAATCAAATCGCTGGCTGTTCAGGCTGATCTCGCCCCTATTATCTGTGCCGCATATCACTGTGGCGATTGGTCTGATGTTTCTGCTACAGCCTAGCGGTTGGCTGGTGCGGGCAGTATCGCCTGCACTGACAGGCTGGGACAGGCCACCAAATCTGAATATTGTGCCAGATGAATATGGGCTGATGCTGATTGTCGGGCTGATCGCAAAAGAGCTGCCATTTTTTGTGCTGATGGGACTGTCCGCCCTCAGCCAGATTGATGTACGCGGCTATCTGGCAAGTTCGGCAGCACTTGGCTATGGCAGGCTGGCAGGCTGGTTTCTTGTGATTCAGCCCCTTATCGCACGCCGGCTTAGGTTATCAGTGCTGATTGTGCTGGTATTTTCGCTTTCGGTTGTGGATATGGCGATTATTCTGGCACCGAACACGCCGCCGCCTCTCAGCGTGATGATTTTTCACTGGTTTCAGGATCCTGATCTGATGAAGCGCTTTGTCGGTTCGGCTGCCGCCATCTGCCAGCTTGGTCTGATTATCCTGTGCTGTGCAGGCTGGTTTGCGCTCTCACATATGATCGGAAAGCTGGTAATCTGGATAGTCGGGAAGGGCTGGCGGCTTGGCAGTCCGAGACAGTTTCGCCGTTTTCTGATGGCAGGGTTGCTGATTATCTGTTTGTTGCCGGTATGTCTGGCAATCGCTGGCATGGCATCATCTCTGTTATGGGCATTTGCTGATGTCTGGCGGTTCCCTGATTTTCTGCCCCAAAAATGGGGGCTTGGCGGTTGGCAGGTCAATAGCGGGCTATTTGCAACGCTGGTGATGAACAGCCTGATGCTGGGACTGCTGGCCTCTGCGCTATCAATGGTGATGGCGATTTGCTGGCTTGAACTGGGCTCAGGCCACTCACCTCACAGCAAAGCGCCTAACAGCGTGCCGGCAGCAGGTGAATTTATGATTTATCTGCCGTTACTGGTGCCGCAAACAGCGTTTTTGTTCGGGCTTCAGATTTTGCTGATTATGCTCAAGGTAGACGGCGTGTTTATCTCAATTTTATGGGCGCATTGCCTGTTTGTATTTCCCTATATCATGCTGTCCCTGTCCGAGCAGTGGCGGCAATTTGATATACGGTATGATCAATGTGCGATGGTGCTTGGCACAGATAGATGGGGGCGGTTCTGGCGTGTAAAACTGCCGATACTTGGGGTGCCCATCCTGATTTCCTTTGCGATTGGTTTTGCGGTGAGTGCAGCGCTATATCTGCCAACAATTTTTGCAGGTCTTGGCAGATTCCAGACACTGACAACAGAAGCTGTGCTTCTGGCCTCTGCGGCTGGCAGGCAGACACTTGGGGCAGCGGCCTTTATGCAGATGCTATTGCCGCTGACAATTTTTATAGTTGCCGAGGGGCTGGCAAGAGTGCGCTATCGCCGTTTTTCTGCTTTCAGACTATAGGCCAGATGCGGGAATAATCTGGATTTTGTGACTATAGCCATTATGATATTTTATCATATAGGCGATATGCAGGATAAAGATGATGAAAACAGCCGAGATGAAAAAAGTAGTGATTACAGGTGGCAGCTCCGGCGTTGGCGCTGATATGGCGCTGAGATTCGCAGCAGCAGGCCATCAGGTATTTATCTGTGGCAGACGCGAAGCAGCCCTTGCAGACATAGCAAGCAAACACAGCCTGATTACCGCCGTCACGGCAGATATTTCAGATGAAGCCGAAGTTGCCCATCTGTTTGATCAGGTAGGGGCAGATGGCGTACCAGCCTCTATCGTGATTGCCAATGCAGGGATTGCTGCCTCCGCTGCAATTGATCAGACCTCCATGGCATTATGGAATCAGATGATTAGCGTAAATCTGACAGGCGTGTTTTTATGCTTAAGAGAAGCGGTTGCCAGATTAAAGGCCGCAGATCAGAGCTGGGGCAGGCTGGTGGCGATATCGTCTATGACAGGCAAAAAGGGCTATCCCTATATTTCAGCCTATAGCGCTAGCAAGCACGGCGTTATCGGGCTTGTGCGCTCAGCCGCACAGGAACTGGCAAAAACGCAAATCACGGTGAATGCGGTCTGTCCGGGCTATCTGGATACTGAAATGACTGAACGCTCTATTGCCGGCATTTCAGAAAAAACAGGCATGTCCGAAGACGAAGCCAGAAAAAGGCTGGAAGCCTTCTCGCCACAAAGACGGCTATTTGCTGCATCGGAAGTGACAGAGGCAGTATATTTTTTATGCTCGGAGCCAGCCAGCGGGATTACCGGTCAGGCTATCTCTGTTGATGGTGGCGAGACAGCCTAAGCCAGCCAGATAGGATGCTTTCCTACCAGCTGCCGGTATTCTCCATAGAGGCCCATGGTTCGGCAGGGTCTAGCGCATCACCTTCCTGCAATAATTCAAGCGAGATGCCATCGGGCGATTTTACAAAGGCCATACGGCCATCGCGCGGCGGTCTGTTAATCACCACCCCGTTATCCATCAGATGCTGGCAGGTTTCATATATATTTTTGACTGTATAGGCCAGATGCCCGAAATTGCGGCCGCCTGTATATGTTTCCGGATCCCAGTTATAGGTCAGCTCAAGCTCTGGTGCGCGTTCATTCTCTGCCTGTGCGACATCCTGATCAGCTGCCAGAAATATCAGCGTAAACCGGCCTGCTTCCACTTCCTTGCGGCGTGTTTCAATCATGCCCAGCTTGTTACAGAAAAAATCAAGCGCTGCATCTACATCGTGAACGCGGATCATTGTGTGCAGATATTTCATACTATTATCACTCCAAAAAAGGGGCGGACATCTCAGCCGGATGGAATTTGTCTGCAGACATGCCAGCCTGTCCATATCGCCAGAATGATGCAGGAATTTGCGCGTAATTGGCAAGTAATTATCTGGCTGGCAGATAATTATCACATAGTCAGACACAAACGCGTCTGTCCCGTCTGCCGGTAATTTTCTTGTCTGCCAGTTAATCAGATTGACCTTGTCAGCAGAAATGCCTAACAATATGCCATGATTCAATATGCCATAATTTCCGCATAATGACGCGAACTTCGCGCAGATAAAGGGAGCTTTCATATGTCAGATACCGTGTTGCATTATATTGGCGGTCAGAAAACAGCTGGTGCATCTACCAGAACACAGGATATTTTCAACCCTGCCCTGGGTGAAAAGACATCAGAGGTTGTGCTGGGCACAGGTGCTGATGTGGACGCGGCAGTTGCCGCAGCTAAAGCTGCTTTTCCGGGATGGGCAAATACCCCGCCTGTACGTCGCGCGCGCGTAATTTTCAAATTTCTTGAGCTTGTTAAACGTGACAAGGAAAAGCTGGCAAAAGTAATTACCTCAGAACATGGCAAAGTATTTACCGATGCCTGTGGCGAAGTTGAACGTGGCATCGAGGTTATCGAATTTGCTTGCGGTATCCCTGCCTTGCTGAAAGGCGAATATTCACAGCAGGCATCAACAGGAATAGATAACTGGACAATGCGCCAGCCGCTAGGGATTGTATCTGGCATCACGCCATTTAACTTTCCGGTAATGGTGCCTATGTGGATGTATCCGCTCGCAATTGCCGCTGGCAACTGTTTCATTCTGAAACCTAGTCCGACAGACCCGACCGCCTCGCTGATGATGGCTGACCTGATGGCGGAAGCCGGCCTTCCAGAAGGGGTGTTCAGCGTGATTCAGGGAGATAAGGAAGCAGTTGATGCGATTCTGGAAAATACGGATATTTCGGCTGTATCGTTTGTTGGCTCAACCCCGATAGCCCATTATATCTATGAGAAGGGCGCACATTATGGCAAGCGCGTTCAGGCACTTGGCGGGGCAAAGAACCATATGATGGTGATGCCGGATGCTGATTTGGATAAGGCTGTTGATGCGCTTATCGGCTCTGCCTATGGCTCTGCTGGCGAGAGATGTATGGCAATTTCGGTCGCTGTGCTGGTTGGCGAGGCAGGTGACAAGATTGTCCCACAATTAGCAGAACGTGCCCGTGCCCTGAAAGTGAAAAACGGCATGGAGCTTGACGCGGAAATGGGGCCAATTGTTACTGCTGCAGCGCATGAGCGGATAAGTGGCATGATCGAAACAGGCGTATCAGAAGGTGCCGAGCTGGTTGTTGACGGGCGTGGCCTCTCTGTCCCCGGCCATAATCAGGGCTATTTTATGGGCGGCAGCCTGTTTGACCACGTTACCCCTGAGATGACCATCTATCAGGAGGAAATTTTCGGCCCTGTGCTGTCCTGTGTTCGGGTTGATAGCTCGGCAGAAGGTATTGAGCTTATTAACAGGCATCGCTATGGCAATGGTGTGTCTGTATTTACCTCTGATGGTAATACGGCACGTGAATTTGCAAGCCAGATTCAGGTTGGCATGGTTGGTGTGAATGTACCTATTCCGGTGCCAATGGCATGGCATGGGTTTGGTGGCTGGAAGCAGAGCCTGTTTGGTGATTTGCATGCCTTTGGTAATGAAGCTGTGCAATTCTACACAAAGCAGAAATCTGTGATGCAGAGATGGCCTGATTCAATCGCCAAAGGCGCCGAATTTGTAATGCCGACGGCAAAATAATCTAGGTTTTTTTGGAATCCGCATCATCAGACGCTTCGCCCGTATAATGGTCTGTATAGTGAATAACATGATGTGTATCCGGGTGTAGAATAATGATAGCAAGCGAGCAGCTGGCAACCCTTAGTATTGATGATGTGGTTCTTAACAGGCTGATACCTGCAGTTATGGCGGCTGGTGAAGCTATCATGAAGGTGAAGCAGGCCGGCTTTGACGTTGAACAGAAATCAGATCACTCGCCCGTAACACAGGCAGATAAGGCGGCAAATGCCATTCTGCTTGACGCGCTATCCCAATTCTACCCCGAAATAGATGTGATTTCAGAAGAAGCAGAAGATAGCCATAGGCTAGCATCCAGCCAGCGCTATTTTCTGGTTGACCCGCTTGATGGCACAAAGGAATTTATCCGCCCTGACAGTAAAGGCAATTTTACCGTAAATATCGGGCTGGTTCTTGACGGGCAGGCAACTGGCGGGATTGTCTATGCGCCGATGCGTGACATGCTGTTTGTTGGTGTCGCCAATGAAGCCAGTTATCTTGTGCATAATCAGCAGTGCCATCTTCTGGATGTAGACAAGCCTGTGGCTAGCCGGCCACATAACAGGACTGTTGCTCTTGCCAGCCGCTCGCATATGGATGAGCGGACCAGATCATTTCTTGAACAGTATCAGATAAAAGATGTTGTCAGTGTTGGCTCATCTGTTAAATTTGGCTATTTGGCGATGGGTGAGGCAGATATTTATCCGCGCTTTGCCCCCACATGCGAATGGGACACAGCCGCAGGCGAGGCCGTGCTGAGAGGGGCTGGCGGATATGTGACAGATGCGACAGGCAATCCGCATCGCTATGGCAAGCCTAGCTGGCTGAATAATCCCTTTATTGCCTATGGCCGCTTTCCATCTAGCTAAATAACAGGCGCAGCTCATGCGTTATTCTAGGATATTTTCTCAAAAATCATAGCCATCGGCTGAAAAACAGGCGTAGACTATCCCTGAATAGCCATGATGGCAGGCGATAGACAGGCTGGCCATACGCTATGGCGTTCAGTATCCTGTAAGGCAGGATACTGATTGAGATATAGATTGGGCAGATATGGGAGAGAAATCATGAAATCACGTGCTGCAATTGCGCTTGAAGCCGGACGTCCTCTGGAAATTGTCGAAGTTGATCTGGAAGGCCCGAAAGCTGGCGAAGTACTGGTTGAGATTAAGGCGACAGGGATTTGCCACACAGATGAATTTACCCTTTCAGGCGCTGACCCAGAAGGGCTGTTTCCGGCGATTCTTGGCCATGAAGGTGCCGGTATTGTGCGCGAGATTGGTGCTGGTGTAACCTCTGTTGCCGAGGGCGATCATGTGATTCCGCTCTATACGCCTGAATGCCGCGAATGTGATTATTGTCTGCATCCGAAAACCAATTTATGTCAGGCCATACGCACAACCCAAGGTCAGGGGCTGATGCCAGATGGTACCTCCAGATTTTCATTTGAAGGCAAGCCAGTGCATCACTATATGGGCACCTCTACCTTTTCCAATTTCACGGTATTGCCTGAAATAGCGCTTGCCAAGGTGAATAAGGCGGCGCCCTTTGACAAGATTTGCTATATTGGCTGCGGCGTTACAACAGGTATCGGGGCTGTTATCAATACAGCCAACGCTGAGCCCGGTTGCCATGCGGTTGTATTCGGCCTTGGTGGTATTGGCCTTAATGTGATCCAAGGGCTGCGGATGATTGGCGCATCGCAGATTGTCGGGGTGGATATGAATCCTGACAAGGCAGAATGGGGCAGGCGGTTTGGCATGACCGATTTTGTCAATCCCGCAGATATATCTGGCGATCTGACAGCCCATCTTGTTGAGCTTACAGGCGGCGGGGCTGATTACTCCTTCGAATGTATCGGCAATGTCGAGGTGATGCGCACCGCACTTGAATGTGCGCATAAGGGCTGGGGCGAATCAATTATTATCGGAGTAGCGGGCGCAGGTCAGGAAATCTCCACACGTCCTTTCCAACTGGTTACAGGCCGCTCATGGCGTGGCACTGCCTTTGGTGGTGCAAGAGGCAGAACAGATGTGCCAAAAATTGTCGACTGGTATCTTGATGGCAAAATCGAAATTGACCCGATGATTACCCATAGCCTTTCGCTTGACGAAATTAATAAGGGATTTGATCTGATGCATCAGGGAGAATCTATCCGCTCTGTTGTGAATTTCTAATATCGGCACGCAAATATCGGGTGAGGCATGGTAACGGTATGATAGATAGCGCAGTTGACTTAGCACAGGCTGTCTCAGAAGACAGGCTGACACCGAAACAGATATGTGCCGAACATCTTGCGACTATCGACAGAACAGATTCTGCCATAGATGCATGGGCGTGGCATGATCCGGACGCTGCTCTGGCACAGGCTGGCAAGATTGAGGCTGGCCTGCCGCTTAGCGGGGTGCCCGTGGGGCTAAAAGATATTATTGATAGTGTGGATATGCCCTGCTGTCTTGGCTCGTCCTTATTTGCAGGCAGGCAGCCACAGACAGATGCTGAGCTGGTACAGAGGTTGCGCGCCGCAGGGGCGCTGATTATGGGCAAGACACGGACAACCGAATTTGCCTATCTGCAGAGATGTGAAACACGTAATCCGCATAATAGCCGGTTTTCACCGGGCGGGTCATCATCGGGCTCTGCGGCGGCGGTTGCCGCAGGTCAGGTCGCGCTGGCGATTGGCTCGCAAACAGGCGGGTCTGTTATCCGCCCTGCGGCCTATTGCGGTGTATATGGCTTCAAGCCCAGCTTTGAGGCGATTTCGCGCACAGCTGTGTTGCAGACCAGCCAGACGCTAGATCATATCGGCATATTTGCGCGCCATCTTGTCGATATTGCCCGCCTTGGGGATGTGGTGATGATAGATAATGCTGGTCTTGAGGCTGCCTGTCACCACAGCGCTACAGCCCGCCCGCATTTTCTATGGGTAGATGGGATGTTTGCTGATGATATTGAAGGCTATATGGCCGAACGCGTCTCACAGCTTGCCAGCCGTCTGGGCGGGCATGCAGAGCAAATTGATTTACGTGCCTTTCTAGATGAATTACAGCAGGCACATAGCGTGATTTATGATTATGAATATGCCCAGAATATCGGCCCGCTGATTGCCGGAAAACAGACAGAGGTGAGCGAATTTACGGCTCTGACAGTCGCCCGTGGTGCGCAGGTGTCAGAAGCTGATTATGCCAGCGCGATGACTGTCAGACAGCATGGCATCGACAGATTTTCAGCTTTGTTGTCTGGCGGCAAGATGCTTATGCTGGCGTCTGCTACCGGTCAGGCACCCTTATTTGAAGATGGCACCGGCAATCCTGCCTGCTCAAAATTCACCAGCCTGTGCGGTTTGCCAGCCCTTAGCTTGCCGCATCTGGGGGGTGTTGATCTGAACGGGCCTGACGGGTTGCCGCTAGGTATCCAGCTGGTGGGTGCGCCAGCCAGTGATGCTAGCGTTATATCGGCGGCTGGCTGGCTAGAGACCTATTGCAGTAATGGCATAAAATGAGGCGGTGATGACAGAAAAACCTATTCTGATTGATAATCTGCAATATGCAAATTACAGCCCTGCCCTGTTTGATGAAATGGCAGAAGCCGGATTAAGTGCGGTTCATGTAACCATCTGCTATCATGAAAATTTCCGCCAGACAGTTGAAAATATGATTAGCTGGAACCGTCATATCGAAGCCCACCCTGACAGGCTGATGCATGGCAGGACAGCCAATGATGTAAGAATAGCCGCAGAGACTGGCAGGACAGCAATTTTCTACGGCTTTCAGAATTGTGCGCCGATTGAAGATGATATTGGCCTGATTGAAATTGTCTATCAGCTTGGCGCGCGCTTTATGCAGCTGACCTATAATAACCAGTCTCTGCTGGCAACAGGATGTTATGAAGAGGATGATACAGGGCTGACCAGATTTGGTGTTCAGGCCGTAGCAGAGATGAACAGGGTGGGGCTGGTGATAGATATGAGCCATTCTGCCGAACGTTCGACTCTGGAAGCAATAGATGTATCTAGCCGGCCAATTACTATCACCCATGCTAATCCTGACTGGTGGCATCCGGCACGGCGCAATAAATCAGATGCGGTATTGCGCGCTCTTACAGATAGAGGCGGCATGCTGGGCTTCTCTTTATATCCGCATCATCTTAAATCAGGGTCTGACTGCACATTGGCCAGTTTCTGCGAGATGATAGCAGAGGCGGCAAGCCGCTATGGGGCAGAAAATCTGGGCATAGGCTCTGATTTATGCACAGACCAGCCTGACAAGGTGGTCGAATGGATGCGCAATGGCCGCTGGTCACGCCAGCTTGATTTTGGCGAAGGAAGCGCTGATAATCCGGGCTTTCCTGAACAGCCGGACTGGTTCCGGTCTATCCGCGATTTTCCCAATATTGGTGCCGGACTGGCAGATATCGGGTTTTCAAAGGATGAGATAAATGGGCTGATGGGGCTGAACTGGCTGCGTTTTTATGAGCATAATTTCACGCCTGCGGTAAAATCCTGACGAACAATACTATCTGGCCCTGAGAGACGATATGACAATCACTACACCACAACCCGCCCAGCAAGCCGCCGAACAGGCTATATCTATTCGGCCAGCCGGGCAGGTTATGCGGCTGTCACGTCTGGGGTCATTTTTTCCGCACAGATTAAGTTTTATGCGTATCCTGATGCGCAGATTATGCGCCGAACGGTCTGAATTACGTATTTCCAGCCAGTCGCTAGATAAAGATGGCTATGGGCATATGGTGCTGACCATCCAGATTGGCGGTATGGATATATCGCTTATTGCCTATAGCCGTGCCCTTGATGCAGAAGATCGCACCGACAGGGTGATCGCTACTAAATGGGATGCAAGCTTCTGTCTGTTTGACGGTGTGCCCGACCAGCAGGAGATTGACAGGCTGGCAGGTCATGTATCAACTCAGGAAGCAGGTAGATATCATGACAGGATTTTGTGTCTGTCACGCGCAAATAAATCTGTCAGACTATTTGCCCATGTGGTTCAGGCGCTTGCCGATGGCAGACAGCCAGATCATGAAATGCTGGTCAACACAGGTTATCTGATGCGCACCACTGCGGTGTATGGCAATGGCAAATTCGGTATCGCCGATAGAAGCGTAATAGCTGGCCATGATGTGTTTCAACCGCCGTTCCAGATTGAAATGCTGGCTGTATTTATGATTCGGGAATATTCTGTTCTGCTGGCTGAATGGTGTGCCACCCAGCAATCTGCTCAGGCGGTAGCGCTTGATGCTGGCTATCGGCGCTATCTTGGGATTGGCAATTCGACAGGGCTTGGTATGGCGCCATTTTTGGTGAATCACCCCTGTCTTGTGCATAGCTGGATGATTGTCCGTGAAACAGCCCTGATGAGATGCCGTACACAAGAAACATTAACAGACACACAACATCAGATTTTTGCTGATCTTCTGAGGCGTACAAAAATACATTTGTCAGAATGGCAGGTAGAGGATGAGGATCAAACACGCCGCACCGGAATATTGCGCACCGAATTTGACGATTTTCTGGCCGGACTAAACAAAACGCCACTTGCAGAACGCTATCCGCTAGAAGATGCCTTTCAGCGCATTTCTGGCTGTTCAGAAGATATGCAGGAGTTGATGGTCTCATTGCTGATTGAGATATGCGCTGATGAGGTAGATGGCCTGTCCCATTGCCTGTCAAACGATTTTGAGCCAAGGCTGGATACATCTATGCGCGTGTCCGAACTGGCCGAACTGGTTGAACGTGACTATCGCTGGGCATGTGATATTGATCTGTCGATGCCGGAACATGAAGCACAATTCTGGTATGTATCTGCAGAAAAGCTGGAACCGCGCCTTGGCTTGCGGTTTGAAGAAGAAGGCGCAGATAAGGAAATGCCATTTCATATTGTGCGCTATATCCGGCAATTGCGCGCCGATATGCGGGCTGTAGATGGCGACATGCGCCTTGCCCATTTCATGCTGGCCTATCCGCATAACCGCCATATCATCAGGCGTATCCAGACAGTATCGCGCTTTGCCTATGGCGAGATTAGGGATAATCTGGTGGCAGATAGCTGTCGGCCGATTGATTTACTGCGATGTAAATTATCGTTTTTTGGTGCCAGCAAATTCGATCCGAAATCAGATAGATGGACACGTGTAACGCTGTTCCAGGGGGCACCGATACCTGCTGATATTGCTGCAGGCTGTGATGATGACTGGCTGTTCGCGACTAGCCCGCCACCACCGCAGGGGCATATCACGGAGCCAGAATGATACGCTGTTCGCTGAACGAGCTGTTTCATATGACGCGCAAAGCTCTGCTTGGATGCGGGTTCAGCCATGATGTTGCAGATGATACAGGCTGGGCAATGGTCATTGCCAGCCACCACCAGCCACGCGCCGCCACCCAGCTTGCAGCGTATCTTGCGCACTATCAGGCATATGATTCGGCGCGCCCCGTGCCAGCAGATAGCCAGCGCATCACAATAGACGGCACAGAATTACGGCTAACCGCCGCCCCGCATGAAATGCTGGTATTTGGAGCGATGATATGTGACTGGCTTGCCATCTCATCTGACGGGGGTGCCGAGCCGCATATAGTCATTCTGACTACCGCCTATATGCCTTCTATCCTGCTTGGCCAGCTTATCTGGACAGAAAGCCAGCATCACGGGCAGATAACGCTGTCTTTTGATGCGTGCCAGATGCACGCTGATGAGATGCTGATAGCGATGCCTGCCAGTGGTGAGCAGAGCAATATCACAGAATACCGGATTGAGATGAAAGCCGGCGGCCAGCAGAAGCTGGTGACCGAAACAGGTGCTGTAGACATTGATGATACAGGCTGGGCGCGTCTATCAGAATTTGCATTCCGCTCTTACGTGCCCGAGAGCGATGCGTCACGGTTGTCAGGTGCAGGCGCAGGTCTGACAGATAATGACTGAAAGCTAGCGTAGCTTATATTTCTGCACCAGCCTATGGACAGCGCCCCAAAGATAGCCCAGCATGAGAAATATAAAAAATATTTTACCGGTAAAATATATTGGCACAGCATAACAGATAGGTAAGAGAGAAAGATATGAGTGTTCAGAATTTGACAGATATGTCGCTAGATGAAATTTACAAGCTTGCCCATAAGGTGATGCGTGCGGCCGGATGTGATGAGGCCAATGCGGCGGCTATCGCAGATACGGTGATGCGGGCGGAACGGGACGGGTCAACCTCTCACGGGCTGTTCAGGATTCCGGGCTATGTAGGTTCAATTAAATCTGGCAAGGTAACAGCAGATGCTAATCCCAAGATCGCGCAGACATTGCCATCTGTGCTGAAGGTGGATGGCCAGATGGGCTATGCGCCGCTGGCATTGCAGGCTGGCCTGCCACAGCTGGCCGAGGCTGCCCACAAAACAGGTATCGCGGTGATGAGCATTGTGAACAGCTTTCACTTTGCCGCCTTATGGCCTGAAACAGAATATCTTGCCGAACAGGGGCTGGTGGGGCTTGCCTGTACAGCCTTCAAACCCTCTGTTGCGCCGTTCGGGGCAAAGCAGGCCTTTTTCGGCACAAACCCGCTTTCCTTTGCCTTTCCTAATCCGGGGTCATCACCTTATGTGTTTGATATGGCGACCTCGCGGCTGGCAAAAGGAGATGTGCAGATTGCCGCCAGAGACGGCCATGAACTGCCAGCAGATACTGGCCTTGATGCGGCTGGCAATCCCTCAACAGACCCAAATGAGGTATTGAAGGGGGTATTGCTGCCATTTGGTGGCTATAAAGGCTCAGCCATTGCCACCATGGTAGAATTATTATGTGCCGGTGTGACAGGGGATAATTTTTCTGTTGAGGCTGGCAGAGAGGATAATAATGATGGCGGCCCTGCCAAAGGAGGAGAGCTGGTGATTGCTATCAGCCCCGAACTAATCTCGTCAGGTGACTGGAAAGCGCATGTTGCAGGCTTTTTTACCGAGATGAAGGGGCTGGACGGAATCAGGCTGGCAGGTGAGCGCCGTCATAAAAACAGGCTAGATACAGGGCCACGCCAGATTAATACTGCCCTCATCGAGACAATATATTCGCTTCTTTAGAGCTGCCAAACAGGCTGTTTTTGGGGCAAATTTGCTAAAATTTCCGGAAAAATGCGCTTTTTTTCGCATTTGGCTAGAGATATTTTCTAAAATTATGTTTATACTAGCGCTCTTGCAAAGGTATTTTAATTAGTGTTGGTATGACCTCAATTAAACTTAGACGTTGGCAACAGGAAATTATTGACGAATTTCCGAGTATTCTGAACCTGCATCGCCGGTTCATTGTAAAGGCGCCAACAGGGGCAGGCAAAACAGTTCTGGCCAGCGAAATCATCAAACAATTTTATGAAGGTGAAAAGGTCATCGTGTTATGTCACAGGCTGGTTCTGCTTGAACAGCTTGAACGGGCGCTTGCCAAAGAGCATCGGGTCAAAAAGCTTGAGCTAAATCATTCAGACCCTGCCTTTGCAAATTATGATGTGCTTCTATCTACGTCTACCAGAGCCAGAGATATTCTGGATGAAGCTGTCGAACAGGCCAAGCTCATCATTATTGATGAAGCGCATCGCGTGTCACCAAATGGCACAGGCTATAAGCGCATTTTGGAATGTTTCAGCGAAAAGGGGCGTGATGATGCCCATCTGCTAGGGCTGACAGCCTCGCCAGAACGCCGCACCGCAGATCAGCGTGACCAGCTTAGCCTTGCCTTTGATGCGATTATTGACGGCGCAGATATGGATAAGCTGTTTGATGAAGGTATTCTGGTCAGACCACGCTATCGCCCACATTTTATCCATGATCTTGAGCTGAACACGATTGATATTAGCTCAGGTGATTTCCCTGTTGCCAAGCTGGCACCTGCGATTATCAAATCTTCCATGATAAGCCATGCCTGTTCCATCTATCTTGAAGAAAGAGAGCAGGTAAAGCCCGCCCCTATCTCGGCATGGTTTTGCCCTGATGTAACAGTTGCAGAAACCACGGTCGAGGCAATAGAAGAGTTGGGAATTTCTGTCTGCCTTATTACTGCTACAACACCTATCAAAGAGCGTATGCAGATGCTGTCTAGCCATGCAGAAGGCAAGGTTGAGGCGGTGGTATCTGTTGGTGTACTGGCCGAAGGCTGGGATAATCCGCATTGTAATATTATTGTGCATATGCGACCGACCCTCTCCAAAGTGTTATGGGGTCAGTCTGTAGGGCGCGGATTGCGCGCTGCCGAACATAAAGATAGCTGTGTTGTAATCGATGTCAGCTCAAACTGGTCAACCTTCGGGCCTGTTGAAAAACTGCAATGGAGCCTGTGGTCTCATCGTGGCTCATATCTGAGATTCAAAAACAGGTTTGAATGGATAGCACAACAGCCGATTGACGAGCAGACCAGCTATTATCTATGTGACAACAAGCTGGAGTCGGGGCTGAGATGCTCTCATATCTATCTTAAAGATAAGTTTTCTGATTCTGGCTGTCCTGTCTGTGGCTCCTATAGCGCTATCGATATTCATAAAGAACAGAGAATGGAAGATTCTGTAAATGATATCGGGCTTCACCGTCTGTTCTTTGAGCGTATTCCGGCCGTCTTTGACGAGATGAATAAGGATATCTGGCGCACCCTTGGCAGAACTGCATGGACAGGCGCAGAAAAAGACGAGCTTATTTTCCTTGCTTTTTGTAAAGCCTTTGAGCTGGTAAGTGGCCAGCCTTCCAGTTCTGACTCAGAATTCTGGGCGCATACCTTGCAGGGCGAGGCGGCAATCCGGCATTATCTGGTGAAGGAAAAAATCCAGATTGTAAAATCTGATGAATTCCAGCATGCGATTCTGGTGGACGGGCTAATGCATGGCAGGCGGGTTCGTGCCCTTCAGTCAAATCACGGCATATTACTATGTGGTGAGCTGTTTGAAGAAACGTCCGAAGAAGAGCTGGAACGCAAATATCAGCGTGCCCTTCAGATTGTTGAGCGGCTGACAGTGATGGGATGTTCTGCACAGGATAATCTGCCCTATTTCAAGGCAAAGGATGTTGTCTAGCAGATATTGCGCCGCAATTTTCGATTTCGCGATACCTGCATATCTGCTAGATATACAGCTAGCTAAATACGGCCAAACAATCAGGGAAAGTGACAATCATGTCTGAGATGATTATTGCGCCTTCCGTACTTGCATCTGACTTTGCCGCGCTTGGTGACGAGGTTGATGCGGTGATAAAGGCAGGGGCAGACTGGATACATCTGGATGTCATGGATGGGCAATTTGTGCCTAATCTGTCTTTTGGAGCGCCTGTTATCGCTGCACTTCGTAAACGCAGTGATGCTTATTTTGATGCACATCTGATGGTCGAAGAGCCCTATCATCTGCTTGGCGATTTTGCTGCCGCAGGGGTTCAGAACATCACGGTGCATGCCGAAGCCTGCCGTCATCTTGACCGAGTGCTGGCCGCGATTAAGGATTTCGGACTAAGCGCAGGGGTAGCACTTAATCCGCACAGCCCGATAAGCCAGATTGAACATGTGCTTGATAAAATTGACCTGCTTCTGATCATGACAGTTAATCCGGGCTTTGGGGGGCAGTCATTTATGCCAACCATGCTGCCAAAAATTAAGCAGGCAGGCCAGCTGATCTCTGGCAGAGATATCCAGATTCAGGTAGATGGCGGCATCACCGCAACAACCGCCCCTGATGTGATTGCCGCAGGTGCTACAAATCTGGTAGCAGGTTCGGCTATCTTTAATCACCCACAAGGCTATGGTGCGGCCATTACAGCGATAAGAGGCTAGGCAGTTCAGCCAGCCCGTCTGATAGAAGATTTTTTCATGCGTGCATGTTGCCCGATATGGGTCTCGCCACGCTGTTCGGCCAGATCTATCTGGCGCTTGCGTTCTGCAAATCTGTCTTTTTGCTGTTGTGATGTTTTATCATGGCAATAGCCGCAACTGATACCCGGCTGATAGAATTCAGAGCGCATATCTTCTTCTGATAGCGGCATTTTGCAGGCATGGCACAGCGCATAACTGCCTGCATTTAATGCATGATCAACAGAAACACGGGAATCAAACACAAAACATTCACCTTCCCACAGCGAATCTTTTGCATCTATCTCTTCAAGATATCTCAGAATCCCGCCCTTCAGATGATAGACATCGTCAAAGCCCATCTGCTTCATCAGAGAGGTTGATTTCTCGCACCGTATCCCGCCTGTGCAATACATGGCAATTTTTTGCGGCCGCTTATCTTCTGGCAGCTCGGCAAGTGCTTTTGCATAATCAGGAAACTGTCGAAAGCTGGCAGTATGCGGATTTTCAGCACCTGTGAACTGGCCAATTGCGATTTCATAATCATTGCGGGTATCGACAACCAGCACATCAGGGTCAGTGATAAGCGCATTCCAGTCTTTGGGTTCAACATAGGTGCCTGCCTGTTCGGACGGCAGAATATCTGCCTTGCCCATGGTAACAATTTCAGACTTCAGCCGCACTTTCATGCGGTGGAACGGCATATTCTCATGGGCGGCATATTTAATATCAATATCGGAAAAATCGGGGTGCGCACGAAGCCATCCGGTAACAGCTTTAATTGCATTCGGAAGCCCTGAAATTGTGCCATTCAAACCTTCTGTGGCCACCAGCAGTGTGCCCATAATGCCATGGGTGTTGCATAGCTGTTGTAATTCTGCCTGCAGGGCAGCACAGTCTTCTATCACCACGAATTTATATAATGCGGCCACAACAAATCTATTTGTCTGACTGGCCTCTGGCATTTGTGACATATCTTTCATCTATCCGGCGTTTTTGTGTGCTTATAGCACAAGCAGGCACCTGAAGCCAATAACAGGCGATGATGGCAGGATAGCCAGATATGGATATTTGGGGATATCAGCCCGCAGGCTGGGCAAGCGCTCTCAAGATGGCAGTTTCCATCTTTTCTGATTGCGGGGAGGTGACAGATGAAAACCAGCTATCTATCTGCCCGTCTCTGCCAACCAGATATTTATGAAAATTCCATCGTGGGCGCGCCATAAAACCTGCTGTTTCGGCAGACCATTGATAAAAGGGATGCGCATTATCGCCTTTAACATGGTTTTTTTCTGTCATTGGAAAATCAATGTTGAAATTCACCTCGCAGAAACGTTTTATCTCGGCTTCATCTGCCAGTTCCTGTTCGCCAAAATCACCAGACGGTACGCCAAGCACTACCAGCCCCTGTTCGCGATATTTATCATAGAGCGCCTGCAAACCATCATATTGAGGTGTAAATCCGCATCGTGACGCGGTATTAACCACCAGCACGACCTGCCCCTGAAAATCGGAAAGTGGTAAAGGCTGGCCATCAATAGACGTAAAGCTAAACTGATAGGCAGTATCAGCAAACTCAGATGCTAATGCGATACTATTCTGGGCTGTCATGGTTATCATTCCTAGACAGGCGAGCATGAATATCCGAAATCGAAGGAGCATTTATGCACAGCCTTATGTGTGGGTATTATGGATACAAGTATTGTTAGATTTTACGCGCCCACACGGCAAATGGATGTATGTTGCGCTGCTAATTACGGGCGGTCCATACATCGGCCATCCATTCCTGAAGCAACTGCCTGCCGGCAATATCCAGCACGCTATCTCTAAGCCTGCCGGCCATGCCGCCTAGCCGCATGACCTTGCCTGTCACACCTGCCTTATGGGCAATTCTGGCAGCAATTCTGGAGCGCTGTGCTGCCATCTCGTTCAAAGCAATATCTAGCGGGTGGATAGATAGCATGCGATCCAGCATGGCTATATCTTCAAAACTCTGACCTGCACCCTGTGCCAGATGAGGCGGCATTGAATGGGCAGCATCACCTATCAGGGTAAGTCGCTGATACCGCCATAATGGCTGTGCATGGGGCGGCAGAAGCAGGCTAGGTTGCCAGTGAATATCTGGCGAGTTCAGACAGTCAAGCGCAGGGTTTTTCTGTAATGTCTGTGTCATCAGCCCCGACTGTAATGAAGCTGTGTCAGCACAGAAGACAAGATTGATTTTCTGCTGTGCATGAAATGGATAGCTGACAAGATGACAATATCTACCCAGCAGTAATTTGGTATGATTTTCTGAGAAATAGGCAGGTAGTTTGCTGGTAGGAAATTCTGCTCTCATCGCTGTATAGCCTGTTTGCCATGATGTCTGGGCATCGTGCATCGCCGCGCTTGCCAGTTTGCGAGAGATACCAGAAGCGCCATCTGCACCAATAATGACAGGGGCTTCAAATAGCTGGTTATCATCACAGACAATCTGGGCAGCCCCGCGCTGATAGCTTACAATTGCGGCGGTGACCTGACTGTCATATCTGCTGATAAGGCTGTTATTATCGCAATAGCGGATCAGCAAATCCATTAGATGCTGTCTGCTGACAGCAGCATAATAGCTTTCTTGAGGATGTACCAGCTCGCACAGGCTGGTGCCAGCTTCCAGCCGTGACAGACAGATAGAATCAAGCCGGCTGCCAAGCTCAAGAATATCTGCCCCCAGCTTTGGCACGCTAAGCCCACCAAGCGCACTTGCGCTATTCTGGGCAAGCTGAAGCGCGCCCTTTGCCCGTGCTGGACGGCCAATGACCGTGACCTGATAGCCATGATTCGCACAGATGATGGCCGCGCCAAGACCGGCAAATCCCTGTCCGATGATGAGTATATCTGGCTGATGATTCATAGGATATGATATCTCTGTTGTGCAAAGGCTTACTATTTTCCGGCCAGACTAGCATATACAGCTTGCCGCCAAAGGGAAATCTTAAAAACAGATTTGTGCCCAGTCATCAAGCGAGATGGTACGTGTTTCTGCCAGACTGTCTCGCATTACTGAATCGCGTGCCGCTATCTGTGACTGGCTGGCGCTATCTTGTGTGGTGATCATCATATGTACGGCCACGCTTGCTACAAAGGCCAGCAGACTGA
>WTJO01000113.1:0-2396 GCA_011524805.1 Alphaproteobacteria bacterium | reverse complement strand
TGTGTGGTGATCATCATATGTACGGCCACGCTTGCTACAAAGGCCAGCAGACTGACAGCGATAAGTGTTTCAAGCAGGGAAAAGCCTGAAAGAGGGGCTATCTGCTGATAATTTCCGGTACGGGTCTCAGCCATGAGGCCAATCTATCATAGACGACAGGGCACAAGGTTACTGCCCGAAAGCAGAACAGATACTGTCAAAAAGGACAAAATTTGCGAAATGGGGTGGAAAAACTAAAAATCTGCCTATACAAAGAAGGCGAATTACCTGCGCGACACATATTTTGAAAAAACCGAAAAAGAGGCCAAATTATGAATCTGGATAAACTGTCTACCGGAAAAAACCCACCACATGAAATTAATGTAGCGATTGAAATTCCAGCAGGCTCGGCGCCTGTAAAATATGAAATTGACAAGGATTCTGGCGCGTTGCTGGTTGACCGTTTTATCCATACGCCGATGCATTATCCTGTGAATTACGGATTTGTGCCGCATACCATGTCAGATGATGGTGATCCAATTGATGCCTGTGTGCTAACCCCGCAGCCGATTATTCATGGCTGTGTCATTGCCACCCGCCCGATTGGCGTGCTGATGATGGAAGATGAAAGCGGCATTGACGAAAAGCTGTTATGCGTGCCGGTTGATAAATTGCATCCCTATTATAGTGATGTGACATCTGCAGAAGACCTGCCCCAGATTGTGCGTGACCAGATAGGCCATTTCTTTGAGCATTATAAAGACCTTGAAAGCGGAAAATGGGTCAAGGTGCAAGGCTGGGAAGGCGCTGAAAAGGCTCGTGAAATGATAGAAGCCGCTATTGCCAGAGCGCAGAAATAACGATGAAAACGCACCGCATCATCTGCCCTGATGACTGGCATCTGCATCTTCGGGATGGTGCGGTATTGCGTGCGGTAATTGAGGCCAGTTCCAGCTGGTGCCGCCGTGCGATTATCATGCCCAATCTGGTGCCACCTGTAACCAGCACGGCCGATGCCGAAGCCTATCGTCAGCGTATAAAAGCAGCTGATACCGCTGGCTCAGGCTTCACCCCGCTTATGGTGCTGTATTTGACAGAACAGACCGACCCCGCTGATGTAGTAGCAGGGTTTCAGGCAGGCATTGTCACGGCCGTAAAGCTATATCCGGCAGGCGCAACGACCAATTCGGCAAGCGGTGTGCGTGATATGCGTGCTGTCTGGCCTGTCTTGGAGGCGATGCAGACCCATAATATTCCTTTGCTGATACATGGCGAGGTAACAGACCCGGAAATTGATATTTTCGACAGGGAAGCGGTATTTATCGACAAGGTGCTTATCCCCTTGCGGGCGCAATTCCCCAAGCTGAAAATTGTGCTTGAACATATCACTACCGCTCAGGCAGCAGACTATGTGCTGAGCGCAGGCGAATATCAGGCAGCAACCGTGACCCCACATCATCTTCTGATTAACCGCAATGCCTATCTGGCAGGTGGCATCAAACCCCATTATTACTGTCTGCCGGTCGCAAAGCGTGAAACCCACCGTCAGGCGCTGGTGGCAGCCTTGATGAAAGATAGCGGCAAGCTGTTTTTGGGCACAGATAGCGCGCCGCATATTGATAGTGCGAAACTTCAGCCTTGTGGGTGCGCCGGCATATTCAATGCGCCAAATACCATGGCCTGTCTTGCGCAATTATTTGAAAACCATCATCATCTAGACAGGCTTGAGGCATTTTGTTCACGATATGGCCCTGCTTTTTACGGGCTTGATGTAAACACACAGACACTTGTGCTAAGCCGGCATGATACCGCCCAGCCCGTGCCAGAGGCAGTGATGACAGATGAAGGCCAGATAACCGCGTTTGACCCACAAATGGATATTTACTGGTCAGTTGCGGGCATCGAATAGATAAAGAATTAAACGAGTGACGATATGCTTACTTTGCCAATGACAGACAAGGCGATTATCGCCAGACAGACAGCCAATATCCTGCTTGAAATAGAGGCTGTGCATGTAAATGCAGATACGCCCTTTATCCTGACCTCAGGGGCGGCCAGCCCTGTCTATATAGATTGCCGCAAACTGATTTCATTTCCCAGAATCCGTGCCATGCTGATGGGGTTTGCAGGCTCTGTGCTAGCTGAAAATGTTGGTGTCGAGGTATTTGATTCTGTTGCAGGTGGTGAGACAGCCGGTATTCCCTTTGCTGCCTTTCTGGCAGAACGCCTTGGGCTTCCGATGCAATATGTACGCAAAAAGCCTAAGGGGTTTGGCCGGAATGCACAAATAGAAGGCCATCTTGAAGAGGGTAGCAATGTGTTGCTGGTAGAAGATTTGGCCACAGATGGCGGCAGCAAGTTGCTATTTGCAAATGCGTTGCGTGAAGCTGGCGCAAAATGCGAGCATAGTTTTGTGG
>WTJO01000102.1 GCA_011524805.1 Alphaproteobacteria bacterium | reverse complement strand
CCTTTATATCTTGCGTCTGCCGCAAGGTCAGCCTCATTGCCTGTGTCACATATTATGCCATAATCGGGTGAAAAAACATAAATAAATTAACGTCCTACTCTAGATTACCATATTGTCAGTTTTGATCCGGATCAGCATGCCTATATCACGCTCAAAGCCATCTGCTGCATGGTAGCTCAATAAGTTCGCCCTAAATACTGATGTTATGGTATAATCTGCTGTCAATTGGCCTTTGCAATTATGGCTATCTTCTTTTCATCCGGTCTTGTTTCATATATAAGGCTTTTTAGTCGAAGCTCAAGGGAGTGCATGTTCATATGCCTGAAGTGATAATCAACGGGCCGGAAGGTCGTCTGGAATGTAGATATAGCCCGTCTGCTAACCCGTCAGCGCCGACAGCACTTGTGCTTCATCCAGAGCCTGACAAAAACGGCACGATGAATAACCGTGTCACCTTTAACACCTTTAATCTGTTCAAGGAACGTGGCTATTCTGTGATGCGTTTCAATTTCAGAGGTGTTGGCAGATCACAGGGCATCTATGATATGGGCGAGGGCGAGTTGGCAGATGCCGCCACCGCTATGGACTGGCTTCAGGCGCAGCACCCGACATCATCTATATCCTGGATTGCCGGATTTTCCTTTGGCGCATGGATTGGTATGCAGCTGATGATGAGACGTCCTGAAATCACAGGCTTTGTGTCGTTATCCCCGCCTGCATCAACACATGATTTTGCCTTTCTTGCACCCTGCCCGGCCTCTGGCATTATTATTCAGGGCACAGAAAATGAACAGGTGCCACATACCAAAGTCGAAGCGCTGGTAGAAAAAATCAGCAAACAAAAAGGTATTGAAATAGAGATTGGCCTGATTGACGGGGCTAATCATTTTTTCAGCACACATCTTGATGAAGCCATGCTGTGTCTGTCCTCTTATCTTGAGCGCACCAGAGATGGGCTGTCCATGCCAAATGCCGACCAGACCGAGGATAAGCAGAGCACATCATGACATATTCTTCTTCTTTTCTGAACATGCTTACCAGCCGTGGCTATCTGCATCAGGCGACAAATATGGACGCGCTAGACATGCGGATGAGCCAGCAGACCATTTCTGCCTATATCGGATTTGACTGCACTGCAGATAGTCTGCATGTTGGCTCACTCATCCAGATTATGATGCTGCGCCATCTGCAAAATGCAGGGCATAAGCCAATTGTACTTATGGGCGGCGGCACCACCAAGGTAGGTGATCCCTCTGGCAAGGATGAAGCACGGCCGTTGCTATCAGAACAGGATATTGAGCAGAATAAGCAGGGTATCCGCAAAATCTTCCAGAAATATCTGCGTTTTGGCGACGGGCCTAGCGATGCGATTATGGTTGATAATGCAGAATGGCTGGACGAGCTGGCCTATATCCGTTTTTTGCGAGATTTTGGCTCTCATCTATCTGTCAACCGGATGATGGGCATGGAATCTGTGCGTCTGCGCCTTGAGCGTGAACAGAATCTGTCATTTCTGGAATTTAACTATGCCATTTTACAGGCTTATGATTTTCTGGAATTACGCCGCCGTTATGGCTGCTGTCTGCAGATGGGCGGTTCTGACCAGTGGGGCAATATCGTCACAGGTATTGACCTGACAAGACGTGTTGATCAGCAGGAAATTTTCGGCATTACCTCGCCGCTTATCACAACTGCATCAGGTGCCAAAATGGGCAAATCTGCGGCCGGTGCTGTCTGGTTGAATGAAGAGCGGCTACCTGTATATGATTTCTGGCAATTCTGGCGCAATACAGAAGATGCTGATGTTGGTAAATTCATGCGCCTATTCACCGAACTGGATGATACCGAAATAGCGCGGCTTGAAGCGCTGGAAGGTGCCGATATCAATCAGGCAAAAATTATTCTGGCAAACGAAGTTACAACCCTGTGCCATGGCGCAGAGGCAGCGCAAAAGGCGGCGGCTACTGCGGCGCAAAGTTTCGAAGAGGGCAGTATCGCCTCTGGCCTGCCTACGCTTGAGTTAAGCTCTGAGCAGATAGGTAGCCTGTCACTAATTGATGCCTTTGTCGAACTGGGCATGGCAGGCTCTAAAGGCGAGGTCAGACGGCTTATGCGTGGCGGCGGATGCAGGCTGAACAACCAGCAGATAACAGATGAAGACAGAGTTATCACACGGGATGATTTTGATACTGATGGTCTGGCGCAAATTGCGGCTGGAAAGAAACGCCGTGCTGTTCTGAAGCAGGCAGGATAGGCTAGGGTTTCTGACCTTCAAAAATACGGTCAGCTTCTGAATCAAGCCAGTTCGGGCTAAAGAGGTCGCGGAATAGCCCCGGCACCAGCAAGGTCAGAGGATTAACCTCAACATCCAGATCATCAATATGGCCATTCACTCTGAACTGGGTGACCAGCAGACCTGAATTATCAATGCCTGTCAGAATTGTGCCAATTAGCGGCACATTACCGATAATTTCGCTTAACAGATTAATTGGTACCAGATTACCGCTAATATCTGCCTGTTTTGTATTGCTGTCATACATACCGACTACCCCAAGACCAACAGATGCCCCTTCGGCGCGTAATGCAGATATTTCATGCACACCGCCTTCTGATTTGATAATGGCATCCCCTCTGGAAAAATAGGTGCCTTCACCTTCAAACAGAGAAAACAGTCCTGTGGGTGACAGCACAGAATAGACACGGATAGCCCGTGTACCTTTGATCAGCCTGAAATCATTCATCAGGATTGTGGTCACAAAAGAATCGTCATTATCTGCCGAAAATACAGTTTTCAATTCGATAACACCGCCCTTGATCGCATCTGTAATGGCCAGACCGTCAAGCACACGCCCGCCTTTCTCGGATAGAATATATAGCTGTTTTCGGCCATCTTTGAATTTTTCGTAGCTGATACTAGCCTCTGCCCCGCCAATCAGCCCTGTACCTTTGGCAACAAACCCGTCACTGCCAAACTGAATATCAAGCTGGGTCTGCTCAAAGCGGGTGCTTTTATCTGTTGTGATGGTACCTTGCAACAGCGCCTTGCCTTCGGTGCTGGCGCGTTTTTCGCCAACAATATTGCCTGACAGAAACAGGCTAGAGCCTACCGTAATCTGATCGGCAGTAATATCAAAACCAAAATCAGGGTGGCTGCCACTTCCCGAAAGTGTCAGAAACGGTGAAATATCAAGCTGGGCGCCTTCTGTGGTGAGGAAAAATAGCCCGTCATTTTTGCGCTCGACCAGTATCTCTGCAAGCTGGGTGCCGGGAAGCTGAATATTTTCCAGCCTTGCTATGTCAATTTCACCTGTTCTGGTAAGCGCAATGCGGCCTGTCGCATACAGGCTGCCTGCCTGTAATTTATCAATATTGATTTCAGACAGGGCTCTGTCTTTAAAGGTCAGACGTCCTGAGATCTGGCCTTTCTCATCTTTCAGCTTTCCCCATTCAAGCAATTCTGAATATAAAGATACCGGCGCCAGATCAAGCTCTGCATCTACATCATAATTCCCTGTTCCAATATTCCCGCCAAGCTCTAGAGTTGCACCCAGCGCGCCCTGAATTGTTGCAGGTAAGAACCGCCGAATTTGAGCGGTAAAGACAGTGCTTGGCAGAAACTTCGCCTTGATATCGACATCCTTATCAGCATTCTGGGTATAGCTGAAGGTTGCCGGCATGCCTGAAATATTAGCAGTACCGGAAAGCTGAAGCTCGTTATTGCGATACCGCAACTCGATATCGCCATCTCTGAGCTTTTTGCTCATTGGCAGCTTGTCAATCTGAGCCTCGGCTAGCTCGCCATCAATTTCGATATTGCTGAGGGCTAATGGCTTGCCTGGCTCTAAATACCCGTCTGCCGAAAATTTGAAGCCTGCAACGGATGGCGGATTTCTCACCAATACATCGG
>WTJO01000271.1 GCA_011524805.1 Alphaproteobacteria bacterium | reverse complement strand
GATATGCAGCGCCGCACTTTCTCTCTAACCGGCTTTTCAGACAGGATTATCCCTCAAATTGGTGGGCTTATCGGCTTATGCTGTGTGTTGCTAATCTGTTTTTCTGCGTCTGTCAGCGCTGAAGAGCAACGCCGCTCGGCCAATTTTATCATCTCGGGCTTTACGGCAATTGATTTGCGTTCAGGTGTGAAGTGGATGCGGTGTTCGGTTGGTCAGGTTTTTGAAGATGGAAACTGTACAGGCAAAATTGTCAGGCTTAATCATGATGAAATTAAACAGGCGATTACTCAGGCGAACGCGCAACTAGGTGGTATCTGGCGTCTGCCAACACGTGAAGAGCTGGAATTTCTGGTATGTGAAAGCTGCAAGGATGTGAAAATTGACCAGAAGGTTTTTCCTGATACAGTCGCAGAACCTTATTGGACAGGCCAGAAAAACTGGATTTCACCTAAAAATATCTGGACAGTAAATTTTATGACTGGCCATAGCTATGGCCGGTTTTTCGAGTATCAGAGGCTGGCAGTCAGGCTGGTTCAGGACAGATAACTATCTGAAACTGACCTGAATTAATACGCATATATCGTTAATCTGATTTGCCTGTCCGCCACAAAATAAAGCGCACCACAAAATAGCTGATTGCCACCCCGCCAAATATCCAGCCAAACAGAGATGGCGTTATCACCGAAAGATGTGACAGGCTGCTACCGCCAAGAATACCCAGCACAATCACGCCAACAACCATCATCAGAAATAGCCTGATGATCATGCATCTGCGACATGGCTCTCTTTTTACATGTACTTTTTGTCTGAAAATCATCTCTTCGGCCCGAAAAAAACCTGTAAAACCCCGATTAACTGTAGCGCCAGGCTGCGACACAGTGACTGTTTTGGTGTCTAAATTATGACACAAAAATTAACAAAAAATTAACTAAATTTTTTAACGCATTGATTTTATTATTAAATATAGGAAATTTTTTTGACATAATGCGCTGTCAAATGATTATTTTGCAATCATTGTGCCGTTTGCCCACTGTCATCCGTGAGGACAGGGAGAGGTTAAAATGCAACTTTCACAATCGATTAAATTAAGACAGAAACAGTCACTGGTAATGACACCACAATTGCAGCAGGCCATTAAGCTGTTGCAGATGTCTAATCTGGAATTATCCCAGCATCTTCAGGAACAGATGTATGATAATCCGTTTCTGGATGTTAAACCTGCGGGTGAAGGCGAAGCTGTCAGCATGAACGCTGCCCAGCAGCAGGCGGCCGAGCAGACCGGCCAGACAAGTAATGCCGAAGCCCCCCAGAAGCTTGATGATATTAAATCAAGTACGGCGCTGGCTGATGACCCTACCCAGCAGGCCGATATCGATAACAGATTTGACTCATCTATCGTTGATTTGCCCAAATCTGGCGGTGGTATGCCACTGGGCGGCGGTGATGATGATTTCAATCTGATTGAAAATGCGGCCTCAGAAGAAGGGTTTTACCAGCTTCTGTTCAAACAGGTTAATCTGAGCCTGACAGAGCCATCTGACCGTCTTATTGCAGGCCATATCATCAATGCGCTTGAGCCTAGTGGCTGGGTTGGCCGCAGCATGGACGAAATTGCAGACGAATGTGGCTGTTCAGCAGACAGGGCCGAAGAAGTGCTTGGTGTGCTTCAGACATTTGAGCCGGCAGGTCTGTTTGCGCGTGATTTGGCAGAATGCCTGAAAATCCAGCTTATTGATCAGGAAGAATTTACCCCGCTTTTCGGCATGCTGCTGGAACATCTTGAATTGCTAGGCCGTGGCGAAATTAAGCAGATTGCGCGCCGGCTGAACTGTGAGCAAAAAGATATTGTTGAGATGCTTGGCATTATCCGCTCTCTAAACCCCAAGCCGGGCGAACATCTTGGCATCGCCTATCGTGAAGTGCCTAGCCCTGACGTGATTGTAACACGTAAGCCAAATGGCTGGTCTGTCGAGCTGAATAAATCGACCTTGCCGGGCGTGCTGGTAAATGAAGATTATGCCGAGATGATGTCGAAACAGACAAAGCTGAACGAGGCTACACGTGATTATTCCTCAGAAACGCTGGCAAATGCCAGATGGCTAAAGCGGGCTGTTGACCAGCGTAACCAGACAACATTGAAAATCAGCGCGGAAATTATCCGTCATCAAAAAGAATTTCTGGAAAAGGGACTGGATTATCTGAAGCCATTATCGCTTCGTGATGTGGCAAAGGCGACAGGCATGCATGAAAGCACCGTCAGCCGCGTAACCACAGGCCTGCTGATTTCTACCCCCAGAGGCGGCATGCCGCTAAAATCATTCTTCAGTGTCAATATTTCGTCACGTGATTCAGATGTAAATGCATCTGCTGCATCTGTGCGGAATATGGTGAAGAAGATTATTTCAACAGAAACGCCCGGCAAGCCGCTGAGCGATGAGGCAATTTCCAAAATCATTTCCAAACAGGGCATCGAGCTGGCAAGACGTACTGTTGCCAAATATCGTGAAATGATGAATATCCCGTCATCGTCTCAACGCAGAATGCAGGCGCGCCTGTCAGATTTCAGATAATATTGTTTTTTCTCCCCGAAAAAAACCCTGCGCTAGCTTTCTGGTGCAGGGTTTTTTGGTACCTGCAAACCAGAAACAGTCAGCCAGTGACTGTTCGCAAGTAACCGCCAGCTATTGTCTGAAAACAATCAAAATGCAAAAGAATAGATTAACGCTGCTTCATTGCAACAAGCCGGCTTGTCATATCCAGCTCTTCTTTGGTGGCAGGTGCATCATGAAGATAGGCACCAAGCGGCGTTATGGTTGAGCGGATTTGCTGGTCATGATCATCAAATTCAACCAGTTCAACTGCTAGCTCTTCAATTGACGGTTTTACATCTTTCATGACCTGCTCCTCAAAAATCTGACATATATTGTTGCATTATCTAGGTGCAACAACCATGCCAGCACACAGCTGGTCAGAATATCTGGCGTGTTAAATGATGCAGAGCAGGGGCTAGAAATTCAATGTGGCAGGCACATGCCCAAGCATATCTAGCTGATGGCTGATATTGAACATCTTTGTCGGGTCGATTGTCTTGCCGTCAATCCGCACCTCATAATGCAGATGCATCCCTTCAGACAGGCCGGTATTGCCCATTTTGCCAAGGATTGTATCTGTGGTGACATAATCGCCTTTACGCACCGAAATTTCCGACAGATGGGCATGGATGGTCTCAATATTATTGGCATGCTGTATTCTGACGACCTTGCCAAAGCCACCATCTGTGCCGGCAAAGCTGACAATCCCGTCAGTAGAGGGATGCAGTTCAGAGCGCCATGTGCCGGCCATATCTACACCATGATGAAACCGTCTCTGGCCTGTGCGCTTATTTTTGCGCCAGCCATAGGGGCTGGTAATATAATAATATCGCAAGGGTGGCTTTAGCGGCACGGCCGCCAGTATTTGCCGCCACTTGTCACGATGCAGATATAATTCTGTCAGATCAGATTTGTTTGGCACCAGACTGCCTGTAAAATCAGGCGGCGATTGTGCCGGTACGATATTAAACCGGGCGAAAATTTCCTGAATAATTCGCACTTCCGCCAGAATCGCGTGATAGTCGCGATGAAACCGTATCCTGTCAGTAAAGATAGGTGGGTTGTTAATCCCGTCAAAGCCGACAAATTCTGGATCTAGCGGTTCTGCCGGCACTATCTCTGGCGCAGTTTCAATTGCGATAGGCGGGGTTACGCTCTCTGGGGCAGGATTGCTAGCCACTTCGGGCAGTGGCACAGGCTGGACAGGCTGAGCCTGCAAAGTTTGTGGGGTGGTCAGAATTGCCAGATTATCTAGTGCTGGCTGGTCAATATCGGCCACCAAATTATCTGCCCGTGAGTTATCTGCTGGAACATCTGCTTGCTGGGGTGGGAAT
>WTJO01000252.1 GCA_011524805.1 Alphaproteobacteria bacterium | reverse complement strand
AATTTACAGGCAGGACTGTAATAAAATTATATGAAAAAAAAATTTAATAATGTTGTATTACAGTGCTTTACATTTCAATTAGGTCAGTATATATGTCTTATATCGACAAAACATGCCCTCTATGCAGGAACTGATGCACAAGACAGGTTTTGCCGGTGTTCTTCAACATAATCTGAACGGAATTTGCCGTTCACTGCTGGTGGTTTTCGGCAAGCATGCTTGCTGACCGCAGGTATGAAACATAAAGGAATAGGAACATGGCAAAGACAATAGCTGCAAATGACAACCAAACATCTGTTTTCACAAAAGTGTTTAACTGGATTCAATATTCAAGTGCTGTTCATGCACTGCATCGTCTGGATGATAGCGCATTAGAACAGATGGGCATCAAAAGAAGCAACATTCATGAATTTGTCAAATCATGGAATGACAATCAGACAGATAATGCCGCCTAGGCTGGCAAATCGTCATTTAGGGTTTTTCAGCCTTCCGGCACTTTCCTCATTTTCCTCCCCCCCTGCCGGAACAGATAGACCCTAACCGTAGAACAGGGTGGCTTATGGCCACCCTGTTTTATGTTGTGCTGCTTTCAGATACCAGATCAGGCTAGGCGGTGCGCCATGGCGCAGGCTCGATACCCTCAGGCAGGCTGGGATGATAGCTTGGTACAGAGGCTGCAAATTCTGTAATCCAGCGTTCAAGTGACGGGGCATGATCTCGCCAGTTCACCTGTTTTCTGAAATCCAGATAATCGATCGCACATGCCAGCGTTATATCTGCAATATCAGGGGCTGCCCCTTTGCTATAGACAGGCGTTTCAGCTTCAAGCATGGCAAGGCTTCTGATAATTTTGCCACGCTGATACTCAACAAAACTATCTACATATTTATCTTCAGGGCGCATCCGTGATTCATATACCACCAGAATAGCCGCATCCAGAATACCGTCCATCAAGGCGGTGCGGGTCAGAATTTTGGTACGCGCCGCATTATCCGCAGGAATCAATGGCGAATTGGCAGCATTATGATGCAGATAGTCAACAATCACACGGCTATCAAAAATAGCATTATCATCTACAATCAGGGTTGGAATTTTGCCAAGCGGGTTCAGTCTGCGGTTTTCTGAATCAGGTGCAGCCGTATCAACCGCTACCAGCTCGACATTATCTGTTAACCCGACTACATCTAGCGCCATCTTGATTTTGCGGCCAAACGGAGACGGGCCTGCGGTAAAAAGTTTCATCATATGCCAGTTTTCCTGTGTCTTGAGCGTTTGTGTCTATTTCTGGCGTGCGGCTATGTAGCCACTTGCCAACATCTCCACTTCATCACAGATATGGTTTACAGGCAAATCACTTATCACCTCTCCCGGGCCAGGATATATCGGCCGCACCTCTGATCTGTAGTTCAGCACATCAGCCTGTTTGTTAAACAGAATGACAGATTTCACATCACAATTTAATGCCAGATTGGCTGTAAAGCTATCCACCCCCAGATAGATATCTGCAAGATGATAAAGCGCAATATCCTGATGGATGTCAGAATAATCATCAAACGTGTGTATAATCTGGCCTGTGCCTGTCCATTGGCGGATTACCTCGGAATGCCAGTTGGCTGCATCTGCCCCTGCATTCAGAAAAATAGTACCCCCCAGCCTGTCTGCCAGTTGCCCGAAACATCTTAGCGCATGGCCAACAGGCCAGCGTCTGGCCTCATCCTGCGCAAATAAGTTGGCAACAATCCACGGCCGCGGCAAATGCTGATAGCGTTCCTGCTGTTTCAGATCATGATCATTCGGCCGTATTGGGGTATGTGCAGATAGTGCCTGATACTGGCCTGTTTCAAGTGTGCTTTCCAGATAGGCATCTATTGCAGCAATAAAGGGTCTATGCCCCCAGTCACTGCGGCGCGCGCCACCTGCATCAAGCTCTAAGGGTCGGCTAAGCATAAGCCTGTCTGCGGCATGTCCGGCAAGTCCGATACGATGTGGAATCCGTGCCAGCTGACAGGCAAGTTTGAAGCTGGATGACGTATGCAGAATATAGCTATGGCTGTACTGTCTGGCGGCAAGCTGGCGCATAAATCTCAGAAATGCTCCGGGCTGGCTTAGGCGGCGCGCGCCGGATAAATCAAAAATTTCGCCAGCCCAGCTACAGCGTTGTACAATCTTTGACATGATCGCAGGATGCAAACAGGCAATATCAATCTGGCCGCGATGATCACGCTGTGCCAGTGCCTGCATCTGTGTAAAATGGTAAAGCTGATCGCCAATACCGCCACAAACAAACGCGATCGACTTATGCATTCGCTGTTCCACTCTATCTAGCCTAATCTATGCGTACATCACCCAATGCACGTGACCCTGACTATATACTAATGTCCGGCACCTACAATCAACCATTGTTGCGACAGTCAAAAAACAGATACAGATTTTTGATGTAATTTTCTGGCCAAATTGCTATCAGTAACGTCAACAGAATCATTATCAATCTAGATGAAAGAAATTTTTTTCGATATGGCAATATCTGTATCTGTGTCAGTTGGTGAAGCGATGGACAAGCTGACCATCCTTCACATTAAATCCGAGCGTATTGACGATGCGCAAAAGCTCAAAAATATTCATAACGAGATCGCCGCACTTACGCCGGCCTGTACGCGGCCGGAATTTAACACACCCGAAGTGAAGACACTTGTTGCAGAGCTGAAATCTGTAAATGAAACCTTATGGGATATTGAAGATGATATTCGCGACAAGGAATTTCAAAAAGCATTTGATGATGAATTTATCTCGCTTGCTAGAAGTGTGTATGTAACAAATGATAAGCGTGCAGAGCTGAAAAAACAGATAAATCTGGCGACTGGCTCTGCGCTGGTTGAAGAAAAATCATATCAGGATTATAGCTAGCCCCCGCCAACCGGAAAGGTAGCCCATGACGATATCTGAAACACAGTCAGTCGGGATGATAGGCATCGGGCTGATGGGGCATGGCATCGCAAAGCATATTTGCGCCCAGACAGAGTATAGCTTTCACTTTTTTGAGCATGCCGGCAACCAGCCTGTAGATGATTTGCTGGCAATGGGTGCCGTATCTCATAGCACACTGCCCGGTCTGGCACAGGCGGCAAATATTGTATTGATCTGCGTCACAGGCGCAAATGAGGTACAGTCTATTTTATTCGGAAATGAAGGGCTGGCAGACTATCTGCCAGCAGGCAGTATCGTAATAGACTGTTCAACCGGCCTGCCAGACAGAACAAAGCAGGTAGCGCAAACTCTGGAAGAACGTAAAATCCGGTTTGCTGATGCTGCCATGACACGCACCCCAAAGGAAGCAGAAGAAGGCAGATTAAATCTGATTGTGGGTGCAGAAACCTCTGTTTTTGATACTATCCGGCCATTGCTTGGCTGTTTTTCAGAACATATCACCCATGCGGGGTCTGCCGGTTCTGGGCAGATGCTAAAACTTATTCACAATTATGTATCTCTTGGCTATGCCGGCATCATGGCAGAAGCGGCCGCCACGGCAAACACATATAATATTGCCCCTGAACGTCTGATTGAGGTATTGGCGCAGGGTGGCGGCAATTCTGTTGTGCTTGACAGATTTGCGCCTTATCTGCGCGAGGGTGACATTAGCAGGCTTCAATTCAGCCTGTCGAACGCAGCCAAGGATATTGGCTATTTTATCCAGTCCTGTGGTGGGTCTGATGTCTCAAATGCACTGCTTGACCAGCTGTGCAGGGCAATCGAACATAATGGCGGCCAGCCTTCGGTATTGACGCTTACAGATTTTTATGTCACCCAACAGACCGCTCACTAAACAGATTCTGACTAGCAGACCATATCTATCACATTTTCGACCGGTATCTCCTATCCTATAGTTTATGCACATGCAGCGTTTCACAGATAAAACTGCCATGCAGAACCAGA
>WTJO01000038.1:37174-46160 GCA_011524805.1 Alphaproteobacteria bacterium | reverse complement strand
GGCGGCATGGCGTGCCCTGATACAGTCAGACAAGATGAAAGGGAGCTGAGTGTGACAGACTATCCCAGAGACATGATAGGCTATGGCGATAGCCCGCCAGATGCACGCTGGCCGAATGGGGCACGTATCGCTGTGCAGTTTGTGCTGAATTATGAAGAAGGCGGCGAGAACGCCATTTTGCATGGTGATCCAGCATCTGAGATTTTCCTGTCAGAGATAATTGGTGCCGCCCCGTTTGAAGGCGCCCGTCATATGTCGATGGAATCTATCTATGAATATGGCTCTCGTGCGGGGGTCTGGCGTATTCTTGAACTGTTCAGGCAGAAGCAGATTCCAATCACATTATTTGCGGTGGCTATGGCGATGCAGCGCCATCCTGCGGTGATTGAACAGGCGCTTGCAGATGGTCATGAGATTGCCTCGCATGGCTATCGCTGGATAAATTATCATGGCATGTCGCGCGAAGAAGAGGCAGCGCATATGCAACAGGCAATCGCCATTCATACCGATATTTGCGGCGAGCGGCCTTATGGCTGGTATACTGGCAGAACAAGTGCGCATACGCGCGAGCTGGTCGCAGAGGAAGGCGGCTTTATCTATGATGCTGATGATTATTCAGATGATCTGCCATTCTGGAGCCGTCAAATCAGCACCCCGCATCTGGTAGTGCCCTATACGCTTGATACAAATGATATGCGCTTTGCAACCGCACAAGGCTTTCATACAGGGGATCAGTTTGCGCGCTATCTGATAGATGCGTTTGATATTTTATATGCTGAAGGCGCCAGCACCCCGAAAATGCTGTCTATTGGCCTGCATTGCAGATTGATAGGCCGGCCGGCGCGCTTTATGGGGCTGGTGAAATTTATTGATCATGTGCTTTCACATGACAAAGTCTGGCTGGCCAGACGGATAGATATTGCCAATCACTGGATTGAGACACACCCTTATGATGCTGGCACACAGGCCTGAGGCCAAAATTGCCAGATAATGGCATATAGCCAGATAATGACATATAAATAGGAGCAAGCAATGGATAAGGAAGCCCCCCCTTCAGATGCGCTAGGGCTGGTCAATCTGGCCTCGCCGCGAATGGGTAGCAAGATAAACTCTGTGAGTGACGATTTTTTTGCCGAAGCACCGCGTATGCTGGCAGATACCGTGCCTGTTTTTATTCCTGACAAATTTGATAACCATGGCAAATGGATGGATGGCTGGGAATCAAGACGCCGCCGCCATGGCGGGCATGACTGGTGTATAATCGAACTTGGCGAGACAGGCATTGTGCGTCTGGTAGATATAAACACAGCGCATTTTACCGGCAATTACCCCCCGGGAGCGATGATAGAGGCCGCATATTGTGAAGATGGCAATAGTGACAAGGCAGAATGGAAACAGCTTGTCGCCGAAACAAAACTTGGCCCTGATGCGCATCATATGCATGAGGCAGAAGATATTGGCCCCGTGAATATGATACGGCTGAATATTTATCCTGATGGCGGCATTGCACGGCTCAGGCTGTTTGGCGAGGTGGTGCGTGACTGGTCAGGTTATGCAGATACCATCACCGAGATTTCAGCCCTAAGGGCAGGGGGATGTATTCTTGGCTATAATGATGCGCATTATGGCGATGTAAATGCGCTACTCTCGGAAGGGCGCGGCACAACAATGGGCGATGGCTGGGAGACACGCAGACGGCGCGAACCGGGTCATGACTGGATTGTCGTAAAGCTGGCAACTGCTGGCCTGATTTCTGAAATTGAGGTTGATACGGCTCATTTTAAGGGAAATTATCCTGACAGATGCAGTATTCAGGCAGCCATGGTTACAGGTGATGTATCGTTAGATGAAGCAGAAAACTGGCCTGAATTAATGGCTGAACAGTCATTATCTGCTGATACGATTCACAGATTTGGGGCAGATAAGATAGCGGATATTGGCGCGATAAATACAGTCCGGCTGAATATTTTCCCTGACGGGGGCGTATCAAGATTGCGGCTATTTGGCAAGGCGGTCGGATAGATGGGCTGTCCTATGCTTGATATTGAGCCTCTGAGCAAGGCGGCGTTCAGCCCGTTTGGCGAGGTGATAGAAACAGCAGATGCGCGTCAGATTGCTATCAATCAGGGTACAACCACGCGCTTTGATGCGCTCTGTTCTGTCGATGTGTCAGATGGTGGCGGGGTGCCGATAGTGTCAATATTTCGGGGCAACAGACGTGCAACACCGATAGATATTATGCTGGTAGAACGTCACCCGCTTGGCTCTCAGGCGTTTATGCCGCTCTCGGATCATGACTGGCTTGTAGTGGTTGCATCAGCGTCTGCCGAGAAGGACACACCGGACTTTTCCAGCCTGAAATGTTTTCTGGCCTCTGGCACGCAGGGGGTGAATTATCATAAAGGTACCTGGCATCATCCGCTTCTGGTGCTACAGCAGACACAGGATTTCCTGATAA
This sequence comes from Alphaproteobacteria bacterium, assembly GCA_011524805.1. Classification (GTDB taxonomy): domain Bacteria; phylum Pseudomonadota; class Alphaproteobacteria; order Puniceispirillales; family Puniceispirillaceae; genus WTJO01. The sequence continues at coordinate 43,702 of WTJO01000038.1, read as the reverse complement.
TAGACAGGCAGGGGGACGGGCATAATCTGGACGAGGTCTGGGTAGATGAACCAGCCGCCAGAATAGATATATCTGGATTGACAGGTTAGCGCCTAGCGGGTCATCAGCCCATGTGAGAGACGGCGATGATTCTGCAAAATTCTGTCTATTGGCATAGTGGTAAGCTGACCTTCTGAGACAACAGGCTTGCCATTAATAATCGTGTAATTTGCTTTCACAGGCCCGCATAGCAATAGCGAGGCAACAGGATCCCAGTCACTACCTGCAAAATCTATCACACGCCTGTCAAAGGCGGCTATATCTGCTGAATATCCTGTCACCAGCCTGCCAATATCATCACGGTTCAGCACAGAGGCGCCGCCTGCTGTTGCCATATAGAGTGCCTCGCGTGCTGTCATCGTATCTGCAGTGCGCATGACACGTTGCAGAAGCATTGCCTGACGGGCTTCATTCAGCATATGGGCGCTATCGTTGGAGGCAGAACCATCCACCCCTAGCCCGATTTTCACGCCGGCATCCAGCATCTCGCGCACAGGGGCAATCCCGCTTGATAGCCGCATATTAGAGCAGGGGCAATGGGCGATGCCTGTAGCTGTTTTCGCAAACAGGCTGATTTCATCTGGCTGAAGCTGCACACAATGCGCATGCCAGACATCTTCACCTGTCCAGCCCACAGATTCGATATATTCACCGGGACGCATGCCAAATGTTGCCAGACTATAGTCAATATCTTCGATATTTTCGGCCAGATGGGTATGCATGCCCACCCCATAGCTTCGTGCCATATCGGCTGTCTGTTTCATCAAATCGATACTGACCGAAAAAGGCGAGCAGGGAGCAAGCGCGATACGCTGCATGGCATGGCGACTATCATCATGATAGCTCTCTATCAGACGCTGACATTCTGCCAGAATATCAGCTTCATTTTCTGTCAGATAATCTGGTGGCAGTCCGCCTTTGGATTCGCCAATGCTCATCGAACCTCTGGTGCCGTGAAAGCGCACCCCCACATCGGCGGCGGCGGCAAGTGAATCATCAAGACGCGCACCATTGGGATAGAGATATAGATGGTCTGATGAGGTGGTGCATCCGCTCAAGGCAAGCTCTGCCAGCCCCAAAGCAGTAGACCAGTAAATATGTTCAGGGCCAATATGTCGCCAGATAGGATATAGGGTCTGAAGCCATCCAAATAGCGGCGCGTTTTGTGCAGGCTGAACAGCACGTGTCAAATTCTGGAATAGATGATGATGGGTATTGACCATGCCGGGGATCACAATATGGCCTGTCAAATCAAGCACAATATCTGCACTATCCGGCAACATATCCGATGTGCCTACAGCTTCAATAATGCCGTTCTTTGCGAATAATCCACCGCCTTTAATTTCAGTCTGCGCGGCCACCTCATGGCTATAGGGCATAGCCATTGTACATAGAAAATCTGCATTCTTGATAAGAAGTGTTTGTTCGGTCATGCTCATCACCTGATTATGCATAGTGAATCATATAGGCGCCGCCACATCAAGGGTAACGGCGCCTACTCAATATTTTTTCTAATCTGTATGTTTTAGCCTAGTCTGCATCTTCTGGCAGAAGCAGGTTCATGACAACCGCCAGCACAGCCACAGGCAACAGACCTGAGGTCATCAGCATCTCGATTGAATCTGGCAGATGCTGCATTGATTTTGGAACAGCCTGAAGACCAAGGCCAAATGAAAGTGAAGTCGCCAGAATAAGCATATTTCTGCGGCTCCAATTCACATCTGACAGCATGTTGATACTTGCTGATACCACCATACCAAACATCAAAATCACCCCGCCGCCAAGCACCGAGATAGGCATGGCAGAGATGATAGCGCCAATCTTTGGAATAAATCCGCAGATAATCAGAAAGATACCAGAGACGGTAACCACCCCGCGGCTCATCACGCCTGTCATTGAAATCAGTCCGACATTCTGGCTGAACGAGGTATTTGGCAGACCGCCAAACACGCCTGCCACCGCAGAGCCAAGACCATCAGCAAGTGTGCCGCCTTTCAGCTCCCTATCTGTGGCTTCACGTCCGGCACCACCTTTGGCGATAGCTGAAATGTCACCCACTGTTTCAATCGCACTTACGATAGATATCAGACACATGCCGATAATCGCGACCGCGCTAAATTCGATGCCATATTTGAAAGGTGTCGGAATAGCAAACCATTCTGCTTTTGCAATACCGCCAAAATTAACAGCACCTGTGAAGATGCCAACCAGATAGCCAGCTATCAGTCCCAATAATATCGCCGCAGACGAGGCAATGCCTTTGGTGAAGAATTTGAAGCCAAGTGCAACAAAAATAACCACAAGTGCCAGACCCCATTTGCTGATATCACCCCATTCAGGTGCATTCATCTGGAATTCTGCAGCACCCCCTGCGGCATATTTAATGCCCACAGGCAGCAGGTACAGACCAATTGCCAGAATAATCATGCCCGAGACCAGAGGCGGAAACCAGTGTCTGATTTTACCAATAATAAAGCCAAGCAATGTGTGGAACAGGCCGGCAATTACAATGGCGCCCATCAATGATGCCATACCGCCAGCCTTAACAATGCTTATCATGATAGGCACAAAGGCAAAGCTGGTACCCTGCATCACAGGCAGGCGTGCGCCCACAGCCCCAAAGCCAATTGTCTGGAACAAAGTAGCTATGCCGGAAAACAGCATGGCCATTTGAATTAAAAAGACCATATCTTCGCCACCAAAGGCAAAGCCTGCCGCGCCCGCAATGATAATTGACGGTGTGACGTTACTTACAAACATGGCAAGCACATGCTGAAGTCCCAATGCTATGCGCGGCACCATTGGTACTTCATAATCCGGATCTTTTAACTGATCGGTAGTACCGATTGATTGTTCACTCATAATTCCCCCCTTTAGGATGTTAAAGTGCATCTGGATGGTATGTCGGTTGTCATTTCCAGAAAAGTAGAAAATATTAACTATATGAAAAGAAACAAAAAACTTGCTGATTTTAGCAGGATTTTTGCATTAACATTTTACTTTTTACGCGAAACACCCTCTAAAAATACCCATTTTGAGGGTTTTGGCGCCGTATTTTTCACGTCTTTTTGTACATTTTTTGTAATATTCTTGCGCAACTACGCAGATAGTCATATTCTGGCGCTATCAGGGGATAGCCACTATCAGGATGCGCCCTGACACATTTCTTAATCTGGATAAATCCTGTTTCTTCGCGCTGAATGAAACATTGGCGCGCAACAAACAGGTAACGAGAAGCTGGCAATGAGCAAGAAAGTCAAACTGGATTCAGTCGACAGACATATTCTACATGATCTTCAAACAGATGGCCGTATCACCAATGTAGAGCTGGCAAAAAATGCCGGTATTTCGGCGCCGCCCTGCCTCAGGCGGGTACGGACGCTTGAAGATGAGGGGGTGATAAAGGGCTATCATGCTGATGTTGATGCAGAAGCGCTTGGTTATGCTGTGACAATTTTTGCCTTTGTCGGGCTGACCAGCCAGGCAGAATCCGATTTGCAGCAGTTTGAACAGCTGGTAGGTGAGTGGGAAAATGTACGCGAATGCCATATGCTGATGGGAGAAACTGATTTTCTGCTAAAAATTGTGGCTCATGACTGGGATGATTTTCAGCGCTTTCTAACCACAAATCTGACCCCTGCGCCAAATGTAAGCCATGTCAAGACGGCCCTGTCTATCCGCTCGCATAAGAATTTGCCCGGGGTGCCGATAGATATTGACAGCTAGGCGTCTATCTTGCGCGCATCTGCCTGATGGTAGAGCTTAGAAGATTATTGGGAAATCAGCTCTATAGATACGATTTCGTAGGGGTGCGGGCCTCTTGGGGTGCGCACTTCAACTGAATCACCCTCAGATTTTCCAATCAGGGCACGGGCAATCGGAGAGGCGGTAGAGATACGGTTCTGCTCAATATCAGCCTCATATGGCCCTACAATCACATAGGTAGATTCTTCGTCTGTTTCTTCATCTGCTATCACAACCTTGGTGCCAAAGGTGACTGTTTCACCTGTAAGCCTGCTTAAATCAACAATTTCGGCACGGCCTGTGACATCTTCCAGTTCGGTTATTCTGCCTTCGATAAAGGACTGGCGCTCTCTTGCGGCGTGATATTCTGCATTTTCAGACAGATCACCATGCTCTCTCGCCTCGGCAATAGCCTTGATAACCGCCTGCCGTTCGGTATTTTTGAGCGTGTAAAGCTCTTCTTTCAGTTTTTCCAGACCTGCTGGCGTGAACGGAATCTTTTCCATGATTCTATACTCTGTGATTATCGCTCAATGGATCTTCAGATTCCTTAGCATAAGATCAAATGATGGGATTTGGCAAATAGTCCTGAATAGATTTTACGCCCAGACTGCCCGACTTCATGCTGGCAATCGCTTCAACAGCGGCTCGACTACCTGATACGGTGGTGTAATACGGAATTTTGTTTGTCAGCGCCGTATGGCGAAGCGAATAGCTATCGCGGATGGCGGCGGCACCCTGCGCGGTATTAAATACCAGATTAATCTGGTCAGATAGCATCGCATCTACAGCATGCGGCCTGCCTTCCATTACCTTGTTGACCCGTGTGGCCGGCACGCCTGCGCCCGAAAGTGCGTCCTGTGTACCGCCTGTTGCCAGAATGGTAAATCCAAGCGATACCAGATCGCGGCAAATATCAATATAGGCAGCTTTGTCAGCGTCTTTCACAGACACAAATACAGCCCCCGCCTCTGGCAGGATGGTGCTTGCCGCCAGCTGGCTTTTGGCAAAGGCGCGTCCAAAATCTGTATCAATACCCATTACCTCGCCTGTCGATTTCATCTCAGGGCCAAGAAATACATCAACGCCGGGGAAGCGTGCAAAGGGGAATACAGCCTCTTTTACTGCCACATGCTCAGGCGCGGTGGTGATAAGCGGCATATCTTTCAGCATCTCGCCTGCCATCAGACGGGCAGCGATTTTTGCTACCGGATTGCCAGTTGCCTTGGCAACAAAGGGCACTGTCCGGCTACCACGCGGATTAACTTCAAGCAGATAGATGGTGTCATCCTTAATCGCAAACTGAACATTCATCAGCCCGACAACCCCAAGCGCGTGGGCAAGCGCGCGAGTCTGTTCTCTGATACCGTCAAGAATGGCATTAGACAGATGCTGTGGTGGCAGGATACAGGCACTATCGCCTGAATGGATGCCAGCCTCTTCGATATGTTCCATAATGCCGGCAATAAACACATCTGTGCCGTCACATAACGCATCTACATCAACCTCGACCGCATTTTCAACAAATCTGTCAATCAATACAGGATTGCTACCCGAGACCACCACCGCATCGCGCATATAGCGTTCCAGATCAGACATCTGATGCACAACTTCCATCGCCCGTCCGCCAAGCACATAAGAAGGGCGAATAACCACAGGCAGGCCAACTTTTTCGGTGATTTCGCGTGCTTCTTCAACAGAATGGGCAATGCCATTCTCAGGCTGTTTCAAATCTAGCTTGCCAAGCAGTTGCTGGAAACGTTCTCTGTCTTCGGCTAGGTCAATCGCATCAGGGCTGGTGCCCAGAATAGGGATATTGGCCGCTTCGATAGCGGCAGCAATTTTAAGCGGTGTCTGCCCGCCTAGCTGGACAATCACACCTTTTAGGGTGCCATTTGACTGCTCTCGCCGGATGATGGAAATCACATCTTCTGCTGTGAGCGGTTCAAAATACAGCCTGTCAGATGTATCATAATCAGTTGATACTGTCTCAGGGTTACAATTCACCATGATAGTTTCGTAGCCAGCATCAGCAAGCGCATAGGCGGCATGCACACAGCAATAATCAAATTCAATGCCCTGACCAATGCGGTTTGGCCCGCCGCCCAAAATCACGATTTTGGTCTTATCTGACGGGCTGGCTTCGCATACCGCCCCGGATGTATCTTCATAGGTTGAATATAGATATGCCGTATCAGAAGCAAATTCGGCAGCACAGGTATCAATGCGCTTATAGATAGGGGTAATACCCATCTCAAGGCGCCTGTCTGTTACCTGAGCTGCATCCAGCCCTGCCAGTTCGGCCAGCCTGTCATCAGAAAAGCCCATTGATTTTAGCCTGTGAAGATGATGTTTTTCCGCTGGTATACCGCCTGCCTTAACAGCGTTTTCCGCTGCAATAATCTCGGCAATATGCCCTAAAAACCATCTATCCCATTTGGTGACAGCATGCACATCTTCAAGGCTCATCCCCATGCGCATCACCTGTGCAATACGCAGAATCCTGTCAGGCGTCTGACCTGAAATCCAGCTTTTCATTGCACCTTCATCAGGGGTGATGCCTGTCTCGTCATAGGCAAGATCGCTTAGCCCGTTCAGGCCTGTTTCTAGTGACCTGAGTGCTTTTTGCAGACTTTCGCCAAAACTGCGCCCGACAGCCATCGCCTCGCCAACCGATTTCATAGAGGTAGATAGCTCGGCAGGTGAGCCCTGAAATTTCTCGAAGGTAAAGCGGGGAATTTTGGT
>WTJO01000038.1:0-37074 GCA_011524805.1 Alphaproteobacteria bacterium | reverse complement strand
ATAGCTCGGCAGGTGAGCCCTGAAATTTCTCGAAGGTAAAGCGGGGAATTTTGGTCACGATATAGTCAATGGTAGGCTCAAAGCTGGCAGGCGTTACGCCTGTAATGTCATTATCCAGCTCATCCAGCCGATAGCCGACAGCCAGCTTTGCTGCTATTTTGGCAATAGGAAATCCGGTTGCCTTTGACGCCAGAGCAGAGGACCTGCTTACACGCGGATTCATTTCAATCACGATAATACGCCCATTATCTGGGCTCATCGCAAATTGCACGTTCGAGCCGCCCGTATCTACACCAATCTCGCGAAGCACGGCGATAGAGGCATCACGCAATGCCTGATATTCCTTGTCTGTCAGGGTAAGAGCAGGCGCAACTGTTATCGAATCGCCGGTATGCACCCCCATCGGGTCAACATTTTCAATCGAACAGACAATGATACAGTTGTCAGCATGATCTCTGACAACTTCCATCTCAAATTCTTTCCAGCCAAGCAGGGATTCTTCGATCAGAATTTCAGAGACAGGCGATAACCGAAGCCCGTCTGCAACAATTGATTCAAACTCTTCGCGGTTATAGGCGACACCGCCGCCTTCGCCGCCAAGCGTGAATGACGGGCGGATAATGGCTGGCAGGCCAACAATATCTAGCGCCTTAATCGCATCTTCGAAAGAATTTACCGTGCGTGAGCGTGCCGATTCAAGCCCGATAGAATCCATCGCATCTCTGAATAATGCCCTGTCTTCAGCCTTGGCAATCGCATCAGGTTTTGCACCAATTAGCTCAACATCAAATTTATCAAGCACCCCGTCATTGAACAGTGCCAATGCAGTGTTTAGCGCTGTCTGCCCGCCCATGGTCGGCAATAGCGCATCGGGGCGTTCCTTTTCAATAATGCGGGCGACAATCTCAGGGGTGATTGGCTCAATATAGGTTGCATCTGCCATACCGGGGTCTGTCATAATCGTTGCCGGATTGGAATTTACCAGAATGACCCGATAGCCTTCTTCTCTTAGTGCCTTACATGCCTGCGCACCCGAATAGTCAAATTCGCAGGCCTGTCCGATAATAATGGGACCGGCACCAATAATCATAATAGAGGAAATGTCAGAACGGCGAGGCATGGGCAGGTTGTTTCCTTTGTGACTGTGAAGCGGTTTGGCCAGATAATACTGTCTGTTTAGGATTTATGGGCAGCTATCATATCAGTGAATCTGGTGAACAGATGACGTGAATCATGCGGCCCGGGAGATGATTCAGGATGATACTGGACGCTAAATACAGGCTTTGTTTTATGTCGCAGCCCCTCAACAGACCCGTCAAACAGGGATAGATGTGTTACGTCTACGTCATCAGGCAGCGAGTCTTCTGCAACCATAAAGCCGTGATTCTGGCTGGTAATCTCAATTTTACCTGTTTGCAGATCACGCACCGGATGATTTGCGCCGCGATGGCCGCGTTCCATCTTGCTTGTTGTGCCGCCAAAGGCCAGCGCCAGAAGCTGATGGCCAATGCAAATCCCGAAGATGGGGATGTTTGCATCTATCAGCTTGCGAAGCTCAGGCACAGCATATTCAGCCGTAGCGGCAGGGTCGCCCGGCCCGTTTGCAAGGAAGATACCGTCCGGATTACGTGCCAATATCTCGTCAGCAGGGGTTGTGGCCGGTACAAGCTCAACATTGCATCCTGCATCAACAAGACATCTCAGGATATTCTGCTTGCAGCCAAAATCTATGGCGATGACATTATGCGCACCTGTTTTCTCAGGCGCAGCAGAAGTTGACAGATCATAGCTGGCAGACTGCCAGTCGCGTGGGCGGGAAGTTGATACATCGCTAGCAAGATCCATCCCCTTCAGCCCTGGCCAGCCTTTTGCCATGCTGGTCAGCGCCTCAATATCAAACTGGCCTGACTTGTCATGGCACAGAACGCCCTTTGGTGCGCCATTATCTCTGATGTGACGGGTCAGGGCTCTGGTATCAATGCCTGAAATGCCGGGCAGATTATGTGCTGCCAGCCATGTCTCAAGTGGCGTATCCGACCGCCAGTTTGACGGGGCAGTAACAGGATTTCTGACAATCATGCCAAGCGATGCCGGCCTGTCTGTTTCTATATCTGCCGAATTGGTGCCGATATTGCCAATATGCGGGAAGGTGAAGGTAATTATCTGGCCAGCATATGACGGGTCTGTCATGATTTCCTGATAGCCTGTCATTGACGTGTTAAAACATACTTCGCCAACATTCGTTTTTTCAGCTCCGAAGCCCTGACCATAAAATGCGGTGCCATCTTCAAGCACAAGCACGGCAGTTGGTTGCAAAGGTTCTGAAAAAAAAGAATGAGGCGCAGTCGAAGCGGTCATGTTTGTCATGTTCACTGCCTTCCATCATGTATCACTGGTCTGGCGCGAGAACAGCAAGGCTGCACATATTCAAAAACAGCGCATTTTTGAACATATTTTTCTAGCAACCTTCCGCCTGATTTGCAGGCTTGCTGGCATGAGCGCGCAAAAATTACACCTATCTACGACAGCGATCCGCTTTGGTCAAGTCTTGACTTGCACCTGATAGCATCTTGGTTTATTTTTTACGCCTGTTTCTATCTGGAGAGATAACAGAGTTATCAATACATCATAAGTGAGTTGACAATATGCGAGACAGAATTTCACAGGCGATGAAAGAGGCGTTGAAGTCAAAGGATCAGAAAGCCCTTGCGACTATCCGGCTTATTTCCGCTGCCCTGAAGGATCGGGACATTGCTGCCCGCAGTCAGGATAATGCAGATGGCATTTCAGATGATGAAATTCTGTCATTGCTTCAGACCATGATCAAACAGCGTGCTGAATCTGCAAAATTATATGTTGAAGGCAACCGGCCTGAACTGGCAGAAGCAGAACAGCAGGAAATTACCATCATCCAGCAATTTCTACCTGAACAGCTAGATGAAGCTGCGGTCGAGACAGCGATTAAAACAGCTCTTGATGAAACAGGCTCATCTTCTGTCAAAGATATGGGCAAGGTGATGAATTATCTGAAAACACATTTTGCAGGCCAGATGGATTTTTCAATGGCAAGCCAGCTTGTCAAAAAAGCGCTGTTAGAGAGTTGATGGGCTGGCCATTGCGCAAGATAGCTGTCCAGTCGGACTGTCTGTCTGCTCGCGTGATCCCAAATGGGGATTCTGGCACCTGCCAGCATGTCTATATGAGCTGGCGCGCCGGCACAGACATGTTCCTTGATAGTAAAGCGGGGCTGGCGCGGTGGCTGTAACACCTGAATTTATCGAAGAAATGCTGGGGCGCATCTCGCTATCCGATATTGTCGGCAAGCGGGTCAAGCTGGTGCGCAAGGCAAACCGGATGAATGGGCTATGCCCTTTTCATAATGAAAAAACGCCGTCTTTTTATGTAAATGATGCTGAAGGCTTTTATCATTGCTTTGGATGTAATGCGAATGGCGATGCGATCAGCTTTCTGCGTGAAAGTGAGGGGCTTGAATTTATCGAGGCGGTAAAACAGCTTGCCTCACTTGCCGGCATGGAGATGCCACAAAATGAGCCTGTGGATAAGGAGGCAGCCCAGCGCCGCCGCACAGCACTTGATTTGCTGGAGGTGGCCGCAAATTTCTATCAGCGACAGCTTGACCAGCCAGACGGAGAGATGGCGCGTGAATATCTGGAAAATCGGGGTCTAAGCGCCGAGATGCGTCAGGAATTCAGAATTGGATTTGCGCCGCGCTCAGGCCTGTATGCCAGCCTTCAGCAACGTGAATTTCCGGCTGAACTAATGCAAAGGCTGGGGGTGACTGGCCGGTCTGAACGCGATGGCTCTGTCTATGACTACTTTCGCAACAGGATAATGTTTCCAATAGAAAACAGACAGGGTCAGGTCATTGCCTTTGGCGCGCGTGCGATGGGTGATGCCCAGCCAAAATATCTAAATTCGCCAGACGGGCCCAGCTTTACCAAAGGGTCAGTTGTGTATGGCTGGTCTCAGGCACGTGCACGGGTACGCAAGGGCCTGCCGCTGGTGATTGTCGAAGGCTATATGGATGTGATTGCGGTATCTGCAAGCGGTGTAGCAGGTGCGCTTGCTCCGCTAGGTACAGCCATGACAGAACAGCAAATTCAGCTTGTCTGGAAATTGCATAAAGAGCCTGTACTATGTTTTGATGGCGATTCTGCCGGACAGAAAGCCGCCATGCGGGCATTAGAGCGGATTCTGCCTTTGCTTGAGCCGGGGCGGAATGTCAGATTTGCGCTGATGGCAGAGGGGCAGGATCCTGATGATCTGCTGAAATCGGAAGGCGCAGACGGATTTGCACGGGTGCTGGCAGGGGCGGTTAGCCTGATAGATATGCTCTGGATGCAGAAACTCCGAGAATTCGGGGTGGACAGACCAGATAGCTCGCCCACCCAGCGGGCGGCATTCTGGGATGATATTCGCCAGATAGGACGCACAATTGCCCATAATCAGACACGCTCTGCCTTTCTGGATGATATTGAATTCCGAATCGGTACAATGCGTGATAGCTATCGCCGGCCGGGAGGACGTTTAGACTATAGGCCAACAGGAAAGTCACCTGCCCGTCCGCAGACAGGCAGAATCATCCGGCATAAGGCTATTCTGGCGCTTTTGATCGCCTTTCCAGAGCATCTGGCACTGCATGTTGAGCCTGTTGTGGCTATCCAGATAGAGGATGAAAGGCTGGAAGAGCTAAAAAATGTGCTGATTTCGCAAATGATCGCCGATCCTGACCTTGACGCGGAGGCAATTAGGCATCATTTAGAAAGGTTAGAATATACAAATATACTAGATGACCTGTTCAGTGCAGATATGATAGCAAGATTCGGCATGCCATTGGACAGGATGTCATCAGATAAAGCAGGCGATATGCTGGCTGAATTATTAGGACGTGCTGGCTAAGCATGTGCCTGATGTAAATAGTGGCGATTTGATAACATTACAGCAGGCAGTGTCGTAACGGCTATGAATACCGCGAGGGGATAAAATATGGCGCGCAAACCCAAAGCAAAGGAATCGTCAGAACAGGCGTCTGACGCCCCTATTCTGGATACCAAAAATACGGCGATCAAACAGCTTATCAAAAAAGGCAAGGAACGTGGCTTTGTCACCCATGACGAGCTGAATGAAGCGCTGCCTCAGGATGAGCTGTCGTCCGAGCAGATAGAAGATGTAATGTCTTCACTTGACCAGATGGGTGTATCTGTTGTCGAGGCTGCTGAAGAAGTTGAAACAGCAAATGAAAATGAAGATACTCAGTCATCTGGCAATGTTAGTGATGATGTCAGCAATTCAGATGACCCTGTGCGCATGTATCTGCGCGAGATGGGCTCTGTTGAGCTGCTGTCACGAGAGGGCGAGATAGCGATTGCCAAGCGGATAGAAGCAGGACGCGAGATGATGATAGGCGGCATTTGCGAATGTCCGCTTGCTATAAATGCCGTGCTGGAATGGGCTGACAAAGTTCAGGATAATGCCCTGCCATTGCGTGATATTATCGATCTTGACCTGACCTATATCAAGCTGAATGGCGTGCCTGTTGAAGATAACTCTGCTCTGCCGGCAAGCCGGCCTGATGGTATTGCCGGTGTGGTAGCCAATGATGATGATGCAGAACAAGATGATGATGATGATGCAGATTCAGAAGATGAGGCTGAGACAGACACAGATGATGATGCAGAAGGTGATGAGTCCGGTGATGATGATCAGGACGAGATGAACCTGTCTCTTGCTGCCATGGAAGCGAGTGTATTTGATGATGTAATGTCACAAATTAAGGTTATCAGTAAATTATTTGGCAAATATGTTGTGCTTCAGGACAAAAAAGTTGCCCTCAGCCAGAAAGGCAAAGAGCTGAAACCTGCGCAGGAAGCAGAATTGCTAGCTTTCAAAATCAAGCTTACCGAAGAAATGCAAAATGTATTTTTGAATACAAACAGGCTTGAATCGCTAAATGGCCAGATGGCCGAGCTATATAAAATTGTGGTCACGCTAGATGGCGAGATGATGCGCCTTGCCCTGTCATCTGGTATTTCGCGCTCTGATTTCATTTCGAACTGGTATGGCAGTGAAACACAGTCAAACTGGCCGAAGCTGGAAGCACCGAGCAAAGCATGGCAGAAATTCAGCACAGATAATAAAAAAGAGATCAGGGCGATTGTGGATAAAATGCAGCTTGTTGCCGAAGATTCCGGTCTAAGCATTCCCGAATTCAGGGACATTATCCAGGTTGTGCAACGTGGCCAGCGTGAAGCGGCACGTGCCAAAAAGGAAATGGTAGAAGCTAATCTGCGTCTGGTTATCTCGATTGCCAAAAAATACACAAATCGCGGCCTGCAATTTCTTGATCTGATTCAGGAAGGTAATATCGGGCTGATGAAAGCTGTTGATAAATTTGAATATCGGCGCGGCTATAAATTCTCAACCTATGCAACATGGTGGATAAGACAGGCCATTACCAGATCGATTGCCGATCAGGCACGCACTATCCGTATTCCTGTGCATATGATTGAGACCATTAACAAGCTGGTGCGTACATCACGTCATATGCTTCATGAAATTGGCAGAGAACCTACACCTGAAGAGCTGGCAGAAAAGCTGTCAATGCCGCTGGACAAGGTGCGCAAGGTGCTGAAAATTGCAAAAGAACCTATCTCGCTTGAAACGCCGATAGGTGATGAAGAAGATAGCCAGCTTGGTGATTTTATCGAAGATAAAAATGCTGTGCAGCCACTTGATGCAGCCATCCATTCTAATCTGCGTGAAACAACAACCCGCGTGCTGTCCAGCCTCACTCCCAGAGAGGAGCGTGTGTTGCGGATGCGCTTTGGTATCGGGATGAATACAGACCATACGCTAGAGGAAGTCGGGCAGCAGTTTTCCGTAACACGCGAACGCATTAGACAGATTGAAGCAAAAGCATTGCGCAAGCTGAAACATCCGTCACGTTCACGCAAATTACGCAGCTTTCTTGAACACTAGATATTCCGGCACGCCGGCTATGGGCTGAAAATTCCTGCCCTGTGGCGAAAAATGGTGCTGGACAAATGGTATTATGTGTTCTACCCATGGCAGAAGTTTCATACATCCTGTAAGGGATGCTATCTTGATATGGGGCGTAATGTGGGGCCTGTAGTTCAATTGGTTAGAACCCACGGCTCATAACCGTGTTGTTGCAGGTTCGAGTCCTGCCGGGCCCACCATCTTTCTTTTCATTTTTATCTCTGGCTAGCGTGGCTGAGCTATCACAGACTAGCCAGCTGATGGCAGACCTATTGCCTGTGCTGTGAAACGTGCCTGCAGAAATAACGTCTTGTTATTGCCAAGGTCAATTTCATCAATTACCTCGTCAATCTGGACAGATATGTCTTTTGCACCTGCGGTGCGGGCGCGCATCTCTGCCAGTTCTGCAGATTTTGTGCGTGCCTGACTAAGGGCAGTAGCCTGATCTGTTACATCCTGAGGCCCGTCTGGCAGGTGGATCCTGAAGCAGCCATCCTGAGGCTGGGTGACAATTACCACAAATCTCTGCCTTACCGCCCCAGCTGCCGCCCCTACGGCACCGGCAACATCTGCATGAGGCGGGTTAACAAGCTGGGTCTGCAGCCTGTCGGCGATTGCCGGATAATGTGTACTAGATGAAGCGCCAAGTGCAATGAGCGGGGTGGACAGCCGGATAGATAACAGGCCAATATCTGCATCATCACCGCCGTAACGTAGCTGGTCTGACAGCAGTGAAGAAGATGAGACAACATGTTCAGCCTTGCCATCTTCGGCAAAAGCAGCATCCATAAGCGCAATTGCAGACTGGGCAATCAGTGCCTCGCAGACAGCATGTGCAAGGGCTGTTTCATCTTTAGCCAGTTCTGTGCCCTTGGCTGTTTTCTGGCGTGCCAGCAACCTGCCGCCCATCACCGCCGCCTCTGTGTCAAATTCTGAAAATTTCCCAAGAATATGCACAGCATCTGTCGGTGTGAACGAGGCCTGCATCACCAGCCCTTTGGCAATAAGCCTGTCAATTGCCCCAAGCGCAACCTGAGTTGTGGCAATATCTGCCAGTGCGATATAGGGCGAGTTGCTTGCCTGTTCGGCAAGTTTTTTCTCAGACCGGCTAAGCCAGTCAGGGATACCATCGGGCATTACCGGCAAGATAAATTTACCATCAGATGGTAGCGCTATTGCCTGTGTCAGCTGATGCTCAAGCTGGGTTTTAATCTCGGGATGTTGGGTTGCAAGCAGGCTAAGCGGTACAGCCCGTCTTGGCCCCAGAGTAAGCGGGGAAGGGCTGTCTTTCACCCGCCATCTGACTTCTGAATCGCCGCCTAGACCGCTGGTTCTGATACGCGCTGCTTCAACCATTGTCTGCCAGCCGCCTACCGTAGCGCCTTGTTCGCTTAATCGCGGCATGCCAGCTTCCAGCAAGGCGATGTCTGTTGTGGTGCCGCCAATATCGGAAACCATCCCGTCTGGCTCATTGGCCAGAAATGCCGCACCGGCCAGACTGGCGGCAGGGCCTGACAGCACAGTCTCGACCGGCCGCATGCGGGCAATATCTGCCTTCAATAGCGAGCCATCTCCTTTGACGACCATCAATGGACAGTTAAGGCTGAGTGATGCCATTGTGTGGTCAGTTGCTGTAATGAGCTGGTCAAGCAGACCGATAAGTCTGGCATTCAGAAGCGCTGTTAATGCGCGTCTGGGTCCGCCCAAGGCGCTTGACAGTTCAGATGAACAGGTCACCGGCAGGCCAGTATGTTCGGTGAGTATCTGGCGTGCTGCTTCTTCATGTTCGGGGTTGCGGGTGGCAAAATGGCCGGCAACAGCAAAGCTGGATACACGGCCAGCCAAATTTTGTGCCTGTTCTGCCAGCCCTGCTGTATCCAGCTTTGATTGCGGCTTGCCATCTGTCTTATGTCCGCCAGCGATGTGGATAACAGGATCAGAGCCAAGCGCAGAGGCAAGGCTGGCGCGTGACAGAATATCTTCATCAAAGCCGATAAGCACAAGCCCCACTGCCCCGCCTATGCCCTCAACTACGGCATTGGTCGCAAGGGTGGTAGACAGGCTGACCAGACCGATATCATCTGGCTTGCCAACCCACTGGCCAAGTATCTGGCGCATTGCATCACTCACCCCGATAGCAAGATTATCGCGTGTGGTAAGCGATTTTGCCGTGGCAAGCACCTGATGTGTGCCAGTATCCAGCAACGCGGCATCTGTGAATGTACCGCCTGTATCCAGTCCTATAATTAATGCCATATCTCAGCCTTCCCCTGTTCTGGTGCGATTGCTGTATCTAGCTGGTAGTGTTGCAGGCATGGCCGACATGGCCGGACTGGCCGGAATGGCTAGCAAAAAAATGGGAAATCCAGCTGCCTATTTTCTGTCTGTCATTGCCGTTTGGCAGAGATGCATGCGCCTTGTCTGTGCGGCTATTGCCAATTGACTCCCGCCTGACCTCCAGAAGGGCTTTACAATAGCGTGACGAAAATTCAGGATGCCCCTGAAAGCACAGAATATGAGTGTCCATGATAAAGCCGCCAATCTGGCAAAAGCCATTGCTGGCAGTAAGTGTGGCGCCTTCTGGCAGGGCTGTAACCTGATCCTGATGAAAATAGGGCAGGCTAAAGGAACTGTCATCTATTTGCTGGTCAATAATAGTGCCTAGCTGGTCTGCATTATGCAGTGTCATCTGCCTGTTTCCGACTCCCCAGCCATCGTGGAATTTGACCACTGTGCCGCCAAGCGCATGGGCGATTGCCTGATGGCCAAAACAGATACCAACCATCGGCAGATGTTGGCCTGAACAGGCGCGGATAAAGCTGAATAACGGTTCAAGCCAGATATGATCTTCATAAACGCCCGCAGATGAGCCAGTGATGATATAGCCATCACATATATCTGGACTGTCAGGCAGAATAGAGGCAGTTACATCAAAGGTGGTAAAAGAGAAGTGATGCGGGTTCCCGTCTAGCAGGGTTTCGAACATGTCAGGATAGGAGTTAAATTCATCCTGAATAGATGCATTTATCTTGCCTGTTTGCAAAATGCCTATATGCATGTTCTGCCTCGCCTGTCTGTATTTCCTGTGCCTGCATCAGCTTATAAAATACAAAGCCGTAGAAAGACAGATTTCTGTCTATTCGTCATCCTTTATCACAAAATAGCCATTTCCGTCCTGTGATGCCGCTATCACTGTCCTCAGCACAAATAGTCTGATAGCACTGGACAGGCCGGCACCAGCATTACTGATGCGGCTATCATCTATCTGGCGTATCAGGCTGGCCACAGACTGCCTGTTATGACGGGCAATCTGACCCAACACATCCCAGAATACTGGTTCCAGCGAGATTGAAGTAGGATGGCCGTGAAGAGAAACAGAATATTTCTTCATATCAGGATATCTCGCTGCTATCTGTGTGGGCGGCGCAAAATGGCAATCGCTTCACAATGGGTTGACCAGACAAACTGGTCAATCAGTTTCAGACTGTCAAATTCAAACCCGCCATCACATAGATGCTGAATATCCTTAAACAGGCTATGCGGGTTACAAGATACCATCACAACCAGTTCCAGCGCCGAGGCGTTGATATGCGGCATTTGTGCAGCAGCACCTGAACGTGGCGGGTCAATAATCGCTGCCTGATATCCTGCCAGCTCATCTGCGCGTATCGGTGCCTCAGACAGATTGCGAGTGCCAACGCTAAGCGATTGTGCCAGCCCCTTATTATGTGCGGCCTGACGATAGGCAGCAACAGCCATCTCGTCATTATCTGCTGCGAATATTTGTCTGGATGCAGATAATAGCGGGGCTGAAAATGTGCCCACCCCGCAAAATAAATCCACAATCCTGTTATATCCTGCTAGCGCATCACGGATATGCTGTTGCATTTCGGCTTCGGCGCTCTGGCTAGATTGCAGAAAACAGCCAGCAGGAATCGCTGTTGGCAGCCCAATATCTGACAGATGCGGGGCGGCAGCAACAAAGATAGGTACAGGCACAGGCTGGTCAGATGTGGCAGTTGAAATCCGCGTTGCCTTTGTCTGATGGGCTGTTGCGCTAAGAGATGATAGCGTATCTGTGCTAAATCCTGCCTCTGTTACCAGCAGAATATCTGCACCTTCATCTGCCATATTGACCTGTATGCTGCCTCTGCTTCCGGCTGGCAGGCCATTTTCCAGCCATGTCTGCAATGCTGGCAATATGGCCTTCAGATCAGGCCGTAATATCACGCAGCTATCAAGGCCAAGAATATGATGTGACTGACGCGCAAAAAAGCCAAGCACAAGACCTGAGGCGGTATTCTGGAAGGCAAAACGGGCGCGCCGTCTATCTGCTTCTGGTGCAAAAAAGGCAGGCTCCACCCTGTTTGGTGCTAGACCTGATTTTCGGCATAGCGAGACTAGCTGGTCTGTTTTCCAGTCACGGTAACTATCCTCAGAAAGATGCTGTAACTGACAGCCGCCACAGCTAAAGGCTATCTCGCAGGCAGGAGTGGTGCGCATTGGTGAGGCGGTAATAAGCTCAACAAGCTCTGCTTTGATGCCTTGTGAGGTAATATGGACTGGCTGAACTGTCACCTGCTCGCCAGCTAGCGTGTTCGGAACGAAAACACGGCGCATTTCCGGCTGATAATTCAGCGTTATCTCAGCCTCGCCAATGCCGTCACCACCACCGCCTATCCTGTCGATATGCACCGTTATAGGCGGGCTGTTGCGCGGCAGTTTTTGCTCTGCTCTGCGGCCACGATTTCCAGATTTTCGGCGATAGGATGAACCAGACATAGGTTAGATATAGCACAGCTTCGAGCCAGTGTAACAGCCTGTAATTACGCGCTGTTCCTGTCTGCTCAATGGTGCTGGTACATAGCCAAATCCGCCTATGTACAGCACGATATTCTGGCTAAGCCTAGAAATGCCGTGATGCGCCCGAACGTACCAGCCGCCGGCTAAACCAGATAACACGCCCGACAATCCGGATATCATCATATGAGCGCTGATAGGCAGAATAATGCGGGTTTGCAGGCGCAATCCTGACCTGACCTGCGGTAGAATGCGGGATAAGCTCAACTGATTTTGTCATCAGCCCGACGCCGTCAAACAGCACGAAAATTCCGGGCGGGCTGGGCTGTGTGTCGTTCAGATCTATCAAAATCATATCGCCATCTTCCAGTACAGGCGACATGGAATCCCCCTTCACAGACAGCATCCGTAATGCAGATATATCTGCATGGCTTATTTGCTGCAAAAATTGCCTGTCAAACACCCAGCTATCCCCAGCTTCTGCCAGATCATCAGATATACTGCCATGGCCGGCGCTGATATCAATATCCAGCCACGGCAGAAATACTGCATCAGGGATAGCAATATCCTGTGCTGTTTCGCGTAATTCGGATTCATGAATGCCCAGAAGCGTAGCTAGGTGGTAGCGCAGATTTTCCGGCAGGGTTTTCGGCGTGCCTCGATAGATATATTGATGCAGATAGGCATCAACCAGATTGAGGCGGCGCATCGTTTTTTATTTGTTGCAGGCTGGCGGCCAATTCTGCGGGTATAGGCTGGATGTTTGTCGGCCAGCCTCTGCTTACAGGCCTATTCTCTGCCGCCGGTATTGAAATGGCGGTGCCAGAATTGCCTCAGGATATTCTATTTGAGCTATTGCTTGCACTGCTCGGCATGGCGGGCATCAGAAGTTTTGACAAGCTGAAAGGCACAACGGCCTGAGATGTTCTGTGAATGCGTAACCTCACATCTAGCTGGGGCGGCGGGCTGAAAACCGTGCTGCCTCAATCAGCGCCTGTTTCATCTCGCCATCGGGCGCGATATCCAGCGCGGCAATTGCCTGTTCTACAAATTCATCTGCCATATCAAGGGCGCGTTCAATGCCCTGATGGCGGTTGATAATCTCTATTGCGTGATGAAGATCGCCTTCCTGAATATCGCTTTGAGCTAGCGTGCGGTCAAAAAAGGCGCGCTCGTCTGCATCTCCCCCCTGATAGGCAAAAATCACGGGCAGGGTGATTTTGCCTTCATAAAAATCATCTCCTGCATTCTTCCCCATTTTCTGCGCATCGCTTACGTAATCAAGCGCATCATCACAAATCTGGAATGCCCGCCCCAATGCCAGCCCATAGGCATGCAATGCATCGCGAAGCGGTGTATCTGCCTGTGCGGTTCGCCCGCCAGCATGGGCGGCGGCGGCAAATAATATCGCTGTCTTGCCGGTAATTACAGACATATAATCGTCGATTGAACTGTCTGGCGCATTTTGTACAGTCATCTGTTTGACCTCGCCCTCAGTGATGCGCGCAGACGCAGATGCCAGCAATTGAAGCACCTGAATATCGTCTGTTTCGACCATCAGCTCAAATGCACGCGCAAACAGAAAATCCCCTACCAGCACAGATGCCTCATTGCCCCACAATGCATTGGCTGTCTGTCTGCCCCGCCGCTGATCAGACTTATCTATCACATCATCATGTAGCAAGGTGGCATTATGGATAAATTCCACCGCCGCCGCCAGATAGCGTGCCGCCTGTGGCATCACCGTGATATTATTCTGTGCCATTGCCAGCTGGGCGCCTGCCAGCGTAATAAGCGGGCGAAGCCGCTTCCCGCCTGCGGCTATCAGATGGCCTGCAAGCTGGGGTATTAACGGCACTTCGGACTCCATCCGTGCCAGAATAATCTGGTTTACCTCCGGCATTTCATCTGCAAGTGCCTGTGTTAGCCTGTCAAGACTGGCAATCTGTGTCTCGGACATTATCTCTGTCTCAAAAAAAAGCGTGTTCCTGTCATTCACTTAAGCCGAATAGCTATGCTTATCAAGCCTAAAAAATGCCAGTTTCGGGGTCTGTATAAATTGTGATTTCCTATCTGTGTGCTTTGCGGCATACTGTTTGCCATTATGCAGTGCATTGTCAAGACAACAAACCCCGTGCGGCTGACCTATCTACAGTCGATTCTGTCCGGTGCGGATATTCCCCATACCGTGTTTGATGCGCATATCTCGGCGCTTGAGGCAGGGATAGGCGCGTTTCCGCGGCGGCTGATGGTACCGGACGGCTATTATGTGGCGGCTGTCAATCTGCTCAAAGACAGCTCGGAATTTTATGATGACTGACAGCACAGACCCGCCGGCAATTACCGATGACAGCTTTCTGGACGGCCAGATTGCCATCCACCAGCCGCTAGATGGCTATCGGGTGGGTACTGATGCGGTGATGCTTGGCGCGGCAATTTCGGCTAGTAACCTGCGCGCCGGCAACTCATCTGGTAATTCGGCTGGCAGATGCCTTGATATGGGCGCAGGTGTCGGGGCGGTCAGCCTGTCGGTACTGCATCGCTATCAAGATAGTCAGATAACCCTGATTGAAAAAGACAGCCTGTGCGCAAAGCTGGCAGAAGATAATCTGGCGCAAAATGGCCATGCTGAAAATGGCAGGGTAATCTCAGGCGATGTGCAGAACATGCCGGTAATCCTCAAAGCCAGTTTTGATCAGGTATTTTCAAACCCGCCCTTTCATCATCCCCATGACAAGCCCGCAACCTCGCGGCGGCGCACGCTTGCCCATTATGGCGATGGCAGCACGCTGGATGGCTGGGTCTCATCTGCATTATGGGCGTTAAAACCCAAAGGCAGGCTGAGCATGATCATCCGCGCAGACAGAACAGATGAAATGCTGGCGGCGTTGCGAATTTACGGGGCAGGAGAAGCACTGGTCTTCCCGCTATACTCGACCCATGGCAGTCCGGCCACCCGTGTCATTATCACGGCCAGAAAACAGGTCAAAGGCGCTATGGCGTTATTGTCAGGGCTGGTATTGCATCATGCTGGTGGCGGGCAGACAGAAGAGGCTCGCAAGATTATGACAGGCGCTCCGTTGATGCTTACCCATCCGGCAACACGCCATCTGACGCGCTGATATATACCCTTAAGCTGTATTTTTAGTCTGATAAGGCCATTTGGGCAGTGCGATTACTTGATAAAGAACCTATAATCTGGCAGTGATGGAAGAGTAATGAAAACACTGTTGATGTAGAGGCGATGATGCGCAGGCTATTGTCCAAATTACTTTTCTGGCGAAAAGGCGCGCCTGTGGTGAGCGTGGTCAGGCTGTCAGGCATTATTGCAGCCTCTGCCAGCCCTGCACGTGGGCGGCTTAGCCTGCAGGCAACCGAAGATAGTCTGAAAAAGGCATTTTCCATGTCCGGCATCAAGGCGGTTGTGCTGATTATTAACTCGCCCGGTGGCTCGCCTGTCCAGTCAGAGCTAATTGGCAGCTATATCCGCCAGCTTGCCCTGAAACATGATGTGCCTGTGCTGGCATTCTGTGAAGATGTGGCTGCTTCCGGCGGATACTGGATAGCTGCTGCCGCAGATGAAATTTATGCCTCTTCTGTGTCTGTTGTGGGCTCTATCGGGGTAATCTCTGCCGGCTTTGGCTTTCCTGAACTGCTTGAGAAGCTTGGGGTTGAGCGGCGGGTCTACACGTCTGGCAAGTCAAAATCCATGCTTGATCCGTTCCGCGCTGAAAATCCGGATGATATCGCCTATCTAAAACAGCTTCAGAACCAGATTCACCAGCGTTTTATCGATCATGTCAAAAGCCGCAGAGGCAGCCGGCTGGCAGGTGATGAAGATGAAATTTTCAGCGGTAAATTCTGGACTGGCGAGACAGCCCATCAGCTTGGGCTGATTGACGGGGTCGGGCTGATGCGTGAGGTGCTTGAGGCGCGCTTTGGTGAAAAGCTGCAGATTGTGACTATCGCCCAGAAAAAAGGCTTTATGCCGTTTGGGCTGTCTGCACGGATGGGCAGGCTGCTTTCTTATGACAGTGCGGTTGATGATGCGGCGGCAAAGGCGATCGAGTTGTCCTTGTGGCAACGCTATGGGCTGTAAACATGATTTCATTTCCAAAATTAATATTAATTGGCGGCATTATCGTTCTTGTCTGGACATTATTCAGGCTGATTGAACGTCGCCGTGCCGCCAGCACAGACAGACAGGATACGGGCGCGCCAGACAGGCCGGTAGATACGATTGAATGTAGCCAGTGCAATGCCTTTGTATCTGCTGAGGGATGCGAGAAGCCAGACTGTCCAGTCCGTAAGAATTAAACAGGCGGGCAGTTCAGGGTTGATACGAATAACCATTGATTATCGGTGGGTGTTTTTGTTATTATGCCGCAAAATCTGCCCGTTACGATATTCTTGTTTGGGGGCGGGATGTATCTTTATCCTCATGAGCCGGGTTCGCTCTGCTCCTAACGCGGCTAGCCTTTCATGAAAACAGATTTTCAGTCAATTATTCTAAACCTGCAACGCTACTGGGCAGATAAGGGCTGTGTGATACTCCAGCCCTATGATATGGAGGTTGGCGCAGGCACCTTTCATCCGGCAACCACTTTGCGTGCGCTTGGCCCTGACAGAATCTGGAATGCTGCCTATGTCCAGCCATCACGGCGGCCAACAGATGGACGTTATGGCGAAAATCCGAACAGGTTACAGCATTATTACCAGTTCCAGACCATCATGAAGCCATCCCCTGCCGATAGTCAGGCATTATATCTTGGCTCGTTAGAGGCTATCGGGCTGGATGTAAAGGCACATGATATTCGGTTTGTCGAAGATGACTGGGAATCACCAACGCTTGGGGCGTGGGGGCTTGGCTGGGAGGTCTGGTGTGACGGTATGGAAATTTCGCAATTTACCTATTTTCAGCAGGTAGGCGGGATTGAATGTAACCCTGTGCCGCTAGAGCTGACCTACGGGCTTGAACGGATGGCGATGTTTATTCAGGGCATTGATAATGTGTATGAGCTTGACTGGGATGGCGTGCCTGCCGATAAGGGCGGCAAAAGCTATGGCGATATTTTCCAGCGTGCCGAGGTTGAATTTTCAGGCTGGAATTTTGAGATTGCCTCAACAGATATGCTGTTCCGCCATTTTGAAGATGCAGAAAAGGAATGCCAGATATTGCTGACATCTGGTAGGGCGCTGCCTGCCTATGACCAATGTATGAAGGCAAGCCATCTGTTTAATCTGCTTGATGCCAGAGGGGTCATTTCTGTTACCGAACGCCAGAGCTATATCGGCCGTGTGCGCACATTGGCAAAAGGCTGTTGCGAGGCATGGGTTGCCCCTGATGCGGCCTCACAGGAGGCGGCGGGCTGATGGCGGTATTATTTGTTGAAATTTCATGTGAAGAAATCCCTGCCCGTATGCAACAGGCAGCTATTACAGCGCTTGAAAGCGGGCTGGTATCTGGCCTGACAGAGTTTGGTTTCACGCCGGAATCCACAAGATCAGCTATCAGCCCGCGCCATATGGCGATTGAAATAGGCGGGCTGGCAGACAGGCTTGAAGACAGGGTAGAAGAAAAAAGAGGGCCGCGTAGCTCAGCCCCCGAACAGGCGATAGACGGCTTCTGCCAGTCAGCAGGTCTGTCACGTGATGCGCTTGAGGTGCGCACCACTGATAAGGGCGAATTTTATTTTGCTGTCAGCACTGTCAGCGGAGCCGTGCTTGAGGCGTGTGTAGCCGGCCTTATCCAGAATGTAATTGAAAAATTCCCATGGCCAAAAAGCCAGAGATGGGCAGATACCAGCATTAGCTGGGTGCGGCCATTGAAAAGCGTTGCGGCCTCGATTGACGGCATGCCGGTAGCAGGTGAGCTGGCATTATCAGACAGCCAGTCATTACCTTATGTCACGGCGGTTGAAGGCCACCCTTTTTATGCAGACACGCCTGTGAAAATAACAGATTTTGACAGCTATCTTGCAGATATGAACGCGCAGTCGGTAATTGTATGTCATCAGACGCGTAAAGACGAGATACAGCGCCAGCTTGATGAATGTGCCGCAGAACAGGGACTTTCGCTGGTATCTGATGCCGGCCTGCTTGACGAGATTTGCGGGCTGGTTGAATGGCCACAGGCAATTTGCGGGCGCATTGATGACAAGTTTATGAGTCTGCCTTCTGAAGTGCTGATCACCTCAATGAAAGTGCATCAGAAATTCTTTGCCCTGCGCGATGCTGACGGGGATGGTGCGGCGCCATTTTTCGTGACAGTGGCAAATCGCAGAAAAGAAGATAATACTGCCGATTTAATCAGAACAGGCAATGAGCGGGTGTTACGGGCACGCCTGTCTGATGCAGCCTTTTTCTGGGAACAGGATAAATCAGAACCGCTAGATAGCTATCTGGAAAATCTGGTCAATGTCACCTTTTATGAAGGGCTTGGTTCAGTCAGGCGGAAGGCAGACAGAATTGCAAAACTGGCAAAGGCGCTAGCCCCGGCCTGTAAGGCAGACGCCGATATTGCCAGCCGTGCAGCGTTGCTTGCCAAAGCTGACCTGGTAACAGGCATGGTAGGCGAATTTCCCGAATTACAAGGCATTATGGGCGGATATTATGCTGCCTATCACGCAGAAGATAGCGCCATTTCTGATGCCATATCAACCCATTATCGCCCGCAAGGTCCGGCTGATGATATCCCGCAGACGCCTGCCGGACTAGCAGTCGCGCTTGCAGATAAGATAGATACGCTGGTCGGGTTTTTCGGCATCGGAGCAAAGCCCACAGGCTCGCGTGACCCCTATGCGCTTCGCCGCGCCGCGCTTGGGATCCTGAGGATGATAGATGAAGCTGATCTTGATATCGACCTTCAGGTTATATGTGCCGAGGCTGCGAACCTGTACGGGTTTGACAGGCTGGATGGGGATCTGGCGCCCTTCATGCAGGACAGGCTGAAAATCAGCCTGCGAGATAAACAGATATCACATGATGTTGCAGATGCGGTGCTGGCCGGCAACAGGGACAGGCTGGCCGATATGCGCTGGCAGATGCGGCTTGCCTCTGCCTTGCAAAACTATCTTAACACAGACGCAGGCATGGCCTTGCTGGCAGGCTATCGGCGTATCAGCTCAATTCTGGCATCTACTGGCACAGACAGCATAGACGCAGTAAGGCCTGAATATTTTGAAGCTGAGGCTGAAAAAAACCTGTTTGCAGCAATTGAGGCAATTGCCGGCTATCAGGATGGCGATGCGCAATTACTGGCCAGCCAGCTAGAATCGCTATCGGCATTACAGCCGGCCATTGACAGCTTTTTTGACGATGTAATTGTAAATGATGACAGGGCTGACATTAGAACAAATCGCCTTAGTTTACTGTCAGAAGTGCAATCAAAATTTGACTGTATTGCAGATTTTGGTCAGGTGGAAATAACACGTTAATAACAGGTGCTAGCCAGCTA
Source organism: Alphaproteobacteria bacterium (assembly GCA_011524805.1). Classification (GTDB taxonomy): domain Bacteria; phylum Pseudomonadota; class Alphaproteobacteria; order Puniceispirillales; family Puniceispirillaceae; genus WTJO01. The sequence goes on along the minus strand of WTJO01000038.1, from coordinate 17,798 downwards.
TATGGCGAGCTGAAGAAAAGGTAGAATGTGATGACACAGTGGGTCTATTCATTTGGGGCAACACAATGTGACGGGGATGCAAGCCAGCGGAATTTGCTTGGCGGCAAGGGCGCTAATCTGGCAGAGATGTCGTCAATCGGTCTGCCTGTGCCCCCCGGCTTTACCATTACAACCGAATTATGCACCTATTATTATGATAATGATCATAGCTATCCTGATATCCTGACACAGCAAATCCAGTCAGCTCTTGCGCAGATTGAAACAGAAACAGGGCGGCAATTTGGCTCGGCGGACAATCCGCTTTTGCTGTCAGTGCGCTCAGGCGCGCGGGCATCTATGCCGGGGATGATGGATACAGTACTTAATCTGGGTCTAACAGATGAAAGCTGTGACGGGCTGGCCACGCAAAGTGGTGATGCACGCTTTGCCTATGATAGCTATCGCCGCTTTATCCAGATGTATGGCGATGTTGTGCTTGAAGTTGATCATGGCCTGTTCGAAGATACGCTGGATGATATGAAAATGGATAAAGACGTTGTCAGCGATACAGACCTGACAGCAGATGATCTCAAAGCGCTTGTTGCCAGCTTTAAGCAGATTGTACTGGATGAAACAGGCGAGCCGTTCCCGCAAGACCCGAACACCCAGCTATGGGGCGCTATCAGCGCGGTATTTGCAAGCTGGATGAATCAGCGTGCCATTACCTATCGCAGGCTAAATGATATTCCGGCATCATGGGGTACCGCTGTGAATGTTCAGGCAATGGTCTTTGGCAATATGGGCGATGATTGCGCGACAGGCGTTGCGTTTACCCGTAATCCGGCAACAGGCGAGAACCAGTTTTATGGGGAATATCTGATTAATGCGCAAGGCGAAGATGTGGTCGCTGGTATCAGAACACCTCTGCCGCTCACCCTTGAGGCAAAACAACAGGGCGGGCATGATGCGTTGTCGCTTGAAGAGGCTATGCCTGAGGTATTTGCCCAGCTTGATGATGTGCGCCACAGGCTGGAACGCCATTATGGCGATATGCAGGATCTGGAATTTACTGTCCAGCAGAATAAATTATATATGCTTCAGACCAGAAGCGGAAAACGCACTGCCGAAGCGGCGCTTAATATCGCTGTGCAGATGGCAGAAGAAAAATTGATCACAGAATCCGAGGCGCTTGACCGGATTGCCCCTGAAAGTCTGGACCAGCTTCTCCATCCCACCCTTGATCCAGATGCAACAAGAGAGCTGATAGCCCGCGGCCTGCCAGCCTCCCCCGGGGCGGCTAGCGGTATGATTGTGCTTACAGCAGATGAAGCTGAAAAACGCGCCAATCAGGGCGATAAGGTTATTCTGGTACGGGTTGAAACAAGTCCTGAAGATATTCATGGCATGCATGCCGCCGCCGGTATTCTGACAGCCCGTGGCGGGATGACCAGCCATGCGGCGGTGGTTGCGCGGGGTATGGGCAGGCCATGCGTATCGGGCGCTTCAGATGTGCGGATAGATTTTGATGCTGGCATTGTCTATCTTGGCGAGCAGCAGCTTCAGGCTGGCGATGTTATTACCATTGATGGCAGTGCCGGCGAGGTTTATTCAGGACAGGTGGCTATGGTTCAGCCCAACCTGTCGGGTGCATTTGAAACCGTTATGGGATGGGCTGATAAATATCGCAGAATGGCAGTACGTGCCAATGCAGAAACCCCGAATGATGCGCGTGTGGCACGTGAATTTGGTGCCAAAGGTATCGGGCTATGCCGTACCGAGCATATGTTCTTTGATCAGGATAGAATAGTGGCAATGCGCCAGATGATCATGGCCGCAGACGAGGCCGGCCGGCGTGCCGCCCTTGAGTTGCTATTGCCGATGCAGAGACAGGATTTTATCGAGCTATTTTCGATCATGTCCGGCCTGCCCGTGACCATCAGACTGCTTGATCCGCCGTTACATGAATTTCTGCCTCATACAGATAGCGAGCTGGAAGAGGTAGCCGAAGCTATTGGCGTAGCTGTTTCAACTGCGCGCCAGCGCAAATTGAAGCTGGAAGAATCGAACCCGATGCTTGGTCATAGAGGGTGCCGGCTTGCGGTCTCCTATCCCGAAATTTGCGAGATGCAGGCACGTGCCATTTTTGAGGCGGCCAGCGAAGTGGCAAGACAGGATAGCGCCCCTATTCCCGAGATTATGATCCCGCTTGCTGCCACATCACGCGAGCTTGAAATCTGCAAGGCGATTATTGACAGGGTGGCCGCCGAGGTAGCAGAGGCAACCTCTATAACGCTTGAATATATGGTAGGTACCATGGTTGAATTGCCACGCGCTGCCTTATGTGCAGATGCACTTGCCGAACATGCTGCCTTCTTCTCATTTGGCACGAATGACCTTACCCAGACAACTCTTGGAATCAGCCGTGATGATGCAGGCAGTTTCATGCATGATTATCAGGCACAGGAGATCTATCCTATTGACCCGTTCGTCTCTATTGACGAGGAGGGAGTTGGCAGCCTGATGCGGATTGGCACAGATAAGGGCAGACAGAGCCGTCCTGATATCAAGCTGGGGATTTGTGGCGAGCATGGCGGCGATCCGAAATCGGTGAATTTCTGTGAGACGCTGGGGCTTGATTATGTCAGCTGCTCACCCTTCCGCGTGCCAGTTGCCCGGCTTGCAGCTGCACAGGCAAGCATCAGGGCAAAAGCCAAAAGCTAGGCAGACAGGTCACGTCATTTCTGTTCAGGATAGAGAATGTCTGTCAGATACAGACCATGTGCAGGCGCGGTCTGCCCCGCTGCCGATCTATCACATGCCTCAAGGGCGGCTTTCAGATCAGATTCTGTCCATTTACCGCGTCCCACCAGAGATAGCGAGCCTGCAAAATTGCGTATCTGGTGATGCAGGAATGAGCGGGCAATGGCGATAATGTGAATTTCATCCCCCTCACGGCTTACAGTTAGCGCATCAACTGTGCGCACAGGGCTGTTGGCCTGACATTGTGTGGCCCGAAAGCTGGTAAAATCATGCCTGCCCACAAGATGCTGTGCAGCCTGATGCATAGCAGTTTCATCTAGTGGCACCTTGTGATGCCATAGCCTGTGTCTGTTAATTGCGGACGGAACGGGCCTGTCCAGAATCCGGTATAGATAGCGGCGCTCTATCGCATCAAAACGGGCGTTGAATTCATCACCAACCTGTTCAGCGGATAATACCGCTATCTGGTCTGAGCGAAGCCAGGCATTCAGCCCCCGCATCACAGCCCGTTTATCAAGGTGGGCTGGCACGTCAAGATGGGCAGCCTGCCCCAGCGCATGCACCCCTGAATCAGTTCTGCCAGATCCCTGAATAGCCGTAGGCTGGCCAGTTAATTTTTCGGCTGCCTCTTCCAGAAATTGCTGAACGGACGGGCCATTATCCTGACGCTGCCAGCCCACCAGTCCGGTGCCGTCATATTCAATCCTGATCAGATAGCGCGTCAACGCCTCAGCCATCTGCTATTCTCCGTGACTGTCTGGCGGCAGGGTAATCTGCTGGCCTGTCTGCCAGCTCTGCCCATTAAGAAACTCTGCTGCGCCCATCCGGCTTTTGCCTGCCAGCTGTACATGGCTGATGGCCAGCACGCCATCCCCGCAGCCAATCAGCATCCGCCCCTCATTATCACATCCCAGAAACTGGCCTTCACAGGCAGCTTCAGTATGCTCTGCAACGCTGGCATGAAGCAGTTTTAGCCTGCCCGAGACTGTCCGGATATAGGCGCCGGGGAAGGGGCTAAAGGCTCTGATATGACAGCTTAGGCTGTGCGCATCACCTGCCAGAGAAAGTGCGGCTTCATCTTTTTGAATTTTTGCTGCATAACAGGCTTGCGCTTCATCCTGCGTTTCTGGCGTGGCAGTGCCTGCCATCAGGCTGTCAACCGCATCTAGCAGGGTTGTGGCCGCCATTTCTGCCAGCCTGTCATGCAGAATTGAGGCTGTCATATCAGGGCTAATCTCAATCTTTGCTCTATTCAGCATTGGGCCTGTATCCAGCCCTTCTGCCATCATCATGGCGGTAATGCCTGTTATGGTGTCGCCTGCCTGAATAGCGCGCTGGATAGGGGCGGCACCGCGCCATCTTGGCAATATAGAGGCATGGGCATTAACACAGCCAAGCGCCGGAATATCCAATATCTGACGTGATAATATCTGGCCATAGGCAACCACAATAAACATATCCGCCTCATAGCTGGCCAGCAATTCCGCATGCTCTGCGGGTGTCAGCTTTTGCGGGCTGAAACAGGCGATGCCATGCTGTTCTGCATATGCACCTATCGGCGTTGGCTCAAGCTTCATGCCTCTGCCCTTGCGGCGTGGCGGCTGGGTAAAGACAGCGCGTATATCATGGGCACCTGCCAGCGCCTCAAGACTGGGCAGGGCAAATTCGGGACTACCCATAAAGACAAGTCGTGCAGTGCGGCTCATGATAAACTCTTTTGTGTCTGTTCGGCACACAGCCTATTTGAATGCAGGGTCTTTGGCGATTTTACGCAACATCATATCCCGCTTTAGCCGCGAGAGATAATCAATAAATAACACGCCGTCCAGATGATCAATTTCATGCTGGACACAGGCGGCAAGCAGGCCTGTTGCTGTCATCTGCTGAGCAGTACCGTCTATATCCATATAGCGCACCTCTACCTCGGCAGGGCGCGTCACATCGCCATTATAGCCCGGAATAGACAGACAGCCTTCTTCCATTTTTGTGGTTTCTTCGGACCTGCTGATAATTTCGGGATTAATCATTTTCCAGATTTCTGGCGAGGTATCATCTTTGGCGCAATCCATCACAATCAGCCGCTTAGAAATCCCGATTTGCGGCGCGGCAAGCCCGATACCCACCGCATCATACATGGTCTCGACCATATCTTCCATCAACTGGCGAATCTCGTCATCTACCTGTTCGACAGGCGCCGCTTTCTGCCTGAGAACAGGGTCGGCCAGAAGAACAATCTTGTGAACAGTCATAATGTATCCTCTGCTGTTACAGATGCGTATGATTCAGGCCAGTGGGCGGGCTGCCCCATCATTTAGCTGGCATATATTTCTTACCGGCCTTACATTTTTTTTCTGCCATGCTAGACTATGCAGTCAATATGACCATAACAGCGTCAATCTGCAAGTCCTGAGATGCAGCAAAAGGCCGGACTGGTCAGACATTGTCTTGATGCCGACTGGCAGGAAAGGAACGCAATATGCAGATGACAATAGTGCTTGCAGGCTTTGGTGTGGTGTTGCTGGCGATTATTGTACTTATTGTGCTGGTGCTGAAATCACGTAGCGCGCATCCTGACGCTGCGCCACCAGATGATATGCTGTCATTAAAGGGCCAGCTTGAACAGATAACCCTTCAGGCTGGCACGCAGGCCTCGGCGCAGGCAGAGCAGATGGCAGCACTGTCAAAGAGGCTGGAAGAATCGCTGGCAACAATGAATGAGCGGATGGGCAGACAGCTACATCAGCATTCCGAGAAGACCCATGAGAATCTGAACAAGCTGGCTGAAAGGCTGGCGGTAATAGATGCTGCAAATACCCAGATAGAACAGCTTACAGGACAGGTAGTCCAGCTACATAATATTCTGGCAAATAAGACGGATAGAGGCGCATTTGGCGAGGTGCAGCTGGAAAATCTGGTACGTAATGTCCTGCCGCCAGATGCCTATGAATTTCAGGTTCAGCTTAGTAATGGCAAGCGTGCTGACTGTCTGCTGAAACTGCCAAATCCACCGGGGGATATTGTGATAGATGCAAAATTCCCGCTTGAGGCTTGGCACAGAATGCAACAGGCAGGTTCCGAGGCGGACAGGCTGGCAGAACGCAAGCAGCTTGGGGCGGATATTCTGAAACATGTAAAAGATATCCATGAAAAATATATCATTGCAGGCGAGACATCTGATTCAGCCTGTCTGTTTCTGCCCTCTGAGGCGATTTATGCAGAATTGCATGCCCATATGCGGGATATTGTGGATAAATCCTATGCTGCACGCGTCTGGATAGTTTCGCCAACCACCATGATGGCCACTCTGAATACGGTACGGGCGGTATTACGTGATGCGCGCATGCGTGAACAGACAGCCCTTATCCAGAAAGAGATTGGCCTGCTGACAGATGATGTGATGCGGCTTGGCACGCGGGTTGAAAAACTGGACAGGCACTTCAGTCTGGCAGTCAAAGATGTCCACGATATCAAAATCTCAACCTCGAAAATCAATTCGCGCGGCAAGCGTATCCAGAATTATGATGTTGATGATAAACCAGCAGAACTGACAGAGGATACAGACAGCATCATGCCGCCCCAGATTTCTGAAGATACACTTGCAGATGAGCTATCTGGCGGCGAAAAAGCGGCAGATGAATAGCCCGAAACTATATCGCTGGCAGGTAATACCGAAGCAGATACTTCTTAAGCAGGCAACATAGAGAAAATAGCGAAAAAAAGGTAGAAAAATGCTAAAGTGGCTGTCGTGCCCGCATCGCCTGTGCCAATGTGCCATCATCCAGATAGTTCAGCTCGCCCCCGACAGGCACGCCATGTGCCAGTCTGCTCAGTGTGAGTGGCAATCCGGCCAGCCTTTCAGCAATATAATGCGCAGTTGTCTGGCCATCTACTGTGGCAGAGGTGGCAAGGATCACCTCGCCCCCAGCCACCTCTGATATCTCTGACGGGTTGGAATTATCTGGCCGGCTATTCGGTGATGTCAGAGCAGTAGCACGGCGCACCAGCCTGTCTATCCCCAGCTCTTCAGGGCCTCTGCCATCAATAGCGCTTAGGGTGCCGCCAAGAATGTGATAGCGGCCTGTGAAGATGCCAGCACGTTCAATCGCCCATAAATCGGAGACATCTTCAATAACACATAGCCGTCTGGCATCACGGCGATGGTCTGTGCAGATATGGCAGATATCGGTGCTGTCCAGATTGCCACATTCTGCGCATGCACGCATATTATGCGCCGCATCTTCAAGCGCCTGTGCCAGTGGTAACATCAGCTGTTCTTTATGCTTAATCAGATATAAGGCCGCCCTGCTGGCAGATCGCGGCCCCAGCCCCGGCAGACGTGCAAGTCGTTTGATCAGTAAATCTAGCGGTGTATCTGGCATTTTTTATCTGGCCTGTTTGAGACTGGCAGTAATATCTATATCTATGGGAAATAAGATAGTGCGCTCAGACTAAAAGGGCAAAGACAGGCCGGGCGGCAATGGCATGCCGCCGGTAATCTCTTCCAGTGCCTGTTTATGCGCAATCTCGGCCTCTGATTTGGCAGTATTAACTGCCAGCGCGACCAGTTCTTCCAGCGTTTCGACTTCATCTTTCTGGCAAAGTTCTGGTGCAATCTTAATGCTGTCAATACGGCCCTTGCCTGTCAGATTGACTGTTACGGCTCCACCCCCGACCGAAGCTGAAAATATGCGGCTTTCCATCTCTGTGTTCAATGCTTCCAGACGTGCCTGAACTTCCTGCATTTTTTTCATCATGCCGCCAAGATTTTTCATCATGATAGGCTATCCTTTCTGCTGTTCGCCAGCATCTTGCGCCTGTGTACCCGTATTTTCATTTACCGCGCTTATTTTGGCCGACGGGAAGGTGTCAAGCACAGCCCCCACCAGAGGCTCTGTTGCCGCTTTGTCAAATATGGCCTGTTGTGCCTGTGCCTGCGCTTCTTCAATAGTAGGCATTCCGCCTTCATGTTTTAGCGAAATTAGCCATTGCCGTCCTGTCCAGCCGCCGAGCGATTTTGCAAGATTCGCTAGCATCCTGTCATCTGCATCCTGTGTAAGCTGGACATCAATTCTGCCAGCCTCTACCAGTACAGGGCGCATGTGCCGCCTGATAAACGAGGCCATGATAAATTCGCCCTGCGCCTCACACAGATCAGTGATCGCTTCCAGCGTATCAGGCATCGGCGCCATATTCTCATCTGGCTTTTCTTCTGGCTGAAGCTCTGGTGAGGCTTCTGCTGGCGCTGTGTCTGGCTGGGCAGGCAGGCTGGCAGATGCTTCAGGCGGCATCTCTTCTATATCTGGCTTAGGCGCTGCTTGTTCTTGTGGTTCTGGCGCTTCTGGCAAGCGTGTAGCCTCAGATTCTGCCTGATTTTGCGCCTGTGCTTCAGGTTGTGCCTGAGGTGTTGCCTGAGGATTTGCCTGAGGACTAGATTGTGTTTGCGTCTGTTTTTGTGCCTCTGGCAATTTGCGGATAATTTCAGCCGGTGTTGGCAGTGGTGCGATATGGGCAAGTCTGATAAGCACCATCTGAGCGGCAGAACGTGCCTGAGGTGCATTTCGCAATTCTGCATGGCCAGCCAGCAATAGCTGCCATGCCCGCCCTAGCCGAGCAATACCCTGTCCTGCCAGTGCCCCCACAGCATCACGTACTGCATCTGATACATCTTCGATACTGGCACCTGAGGCCATCAGGCTTGCCTGATGGATCATCTCAAGCATATCTGCCAGAATAATTTCGGGTTCTGCCCCCTGACTATCTGCTTTTTCGAACTGCGCTAATGCCTCATCGGGGCGCCCTTCAAGACAGGCTGTTAAAATCGCAATTACCTGTTCTGCGCCTGCCTGTCCAAGCATATCGGTGACAGCCTGTTCGGTTATGTTATCGGCGCTCATCGCAGCTGCCTGATCAAGCATGGATAGCGCATCACGCACAGAGCCTTCTGCGGCGCGGGCAATTGCTTTCAGCGCGGCAGGTTCGGCCGAAATTGTCTCAGCCTCGGCGATGCTGCCAAGATGGGTGGCAAGCTCATCAGTTTTCACCCGCCTCAGATCAAAGCGCTGGCACCTAGACAGGATAGTCGCAGGCACTTTGCGGATTTCGGTTGTGGCAAGGATGAATTTCACATTTTCAGGCGGTTCTTCCAGCGTTTTCAGCAAGGCATTAAAGGCACTGTCAGACAGCATATGCACTTCGTCAATAATGTAGATTTTATAGCGTGCAGACACTGCCCGATACGCCGCACCTTCAATAATGTCACGTACATCATTGACCCCTGTTTTGCTGGCCGCATCCATTTCCATCACGTCAATATGACGTCCATTGGCGATATCAATACAGGATTCGCATATATTACAGGGTTCAACCTCGCGTGCGCCGGTTTCATCTGTGTTGCCTGTGCAGTTCAGCCCCTTTGCGATCAGCCGGGCGGTTGATGTTTTGCCAATACCGCGCACCCCTGTCAGCATAAAGGCATGGGCAATCCGCCCCATCTTGATGGCATTTGTCAGGGTGGTGACAAGCGCCTGCTGGCCAATCAGACGCGAAAAACTGTCTGGCCTGTATTTTCGGGCCAGCACCCGATAGGCTGTATCTTCCTGTGCGGCATTTTCAGAAGGTGGCTGCATCAATAGATACCCTGTTATCAGAGCACCGGAACTGGCAGATGTTATCTGATGCTATGATGGCTGAACATATATTCACCTGCCACTGTCATATATTCAGGTTACGATAGGGCAGGGTCATATGAAAGGCTGGACGACCCGCGTGTCCATACTCTGGCTGCTTCCTTTCGGATCTGGCCCGGGTAAGCAAGGGTCATCGTCCGCCCAACCTTCCAAGACGCAGTATATGCGGTTTGCAGAGGTGCAGACAAGCGTTTTTCACCCTAGCGGGCAGAGTTTCTTGCCGGACTGGCAGGATAACAGCCCATAATCTGGATGCCATCTTCAACACAATAGAATTTCAGCTCTTCAAGCGCCTGTTTCATGGGCTCTGAGTCAATATGGCCTTCACAGTCAATATAGAACTGGGCAGCCTCAAAATTACTGCCTATCATATAGGATTCCAGTTTGGTCAGGTTAATACCGTTTGTTGCAAACCCGCCAAGCGCCTTATACAGCACCGCCGGCACAGACCGCACTCTGAAGATCATCGTTGTCATGGCAGGTATTTCTGTCGATTGAGGCCATTCGGCCTCACGTGCCATCAGCAAAAACCGTGTGGTGTTTGCGCCTTCATCATTAATGTCCTGTTTCAGCACATCCAGCCCGTAAATATCGGCCGCAAGGGATGAGGCTATTGCGCCGACCGATTTATCCTGACGTGCGGCCACATCTTTTGCCGCGCCGGCCGTATCAGGATGGATAACAGGCTTTATATTCAGCGTTGCCAGCGTTTTGCGGCATTGTGCCAGCCCCTGCTCATGGCTATGCACTTCTGTAATATCTTCAAGGCGCGCGCCTTTGATACCAAGCAGCCTATGTTCTACTGGCTGGAAATGCTCACCAATAATATGCAGGCCTGATTCAGGCAGGATATGATGAATGTCAGAGACCCGCCCTGCGGTAGAATTTTCAACAGGCACCATAGCCATATCTGCCTGTTTTTCCTGAACAGCGGAAATCATCCCTGAAAAGCGCGATTTTGCCAGCGGTTCATGCTCTGGACAGACAGCCATACAGGCAATATGCGAATAGGCACCCTGAACGCCCTGAAAGGCTATTTTCGACGTCGAATTATTTTTGCTCATCTTATATCTTCACTATTTTTTGATATCGTCTTATCTCAGGCCAGCTTAATGTCATGCCAGCCGCCGCCTCACCGCATCCAGATCATCCTGTGTGTCTATCCCGCCCGGTGCATGATCAACATATCCTACACCGATTGTCATATCATGCTCAAGGACACGCAACTGCTCAAGTTTTTCAGACAGCTCCAGTGGCGAGGCAGGAAGTGATACAAATCGGCCAAGCGCCTCACGCCGCCAGCCATATAGCCCGATATGGTGGTAATATGGCGCAGTGCCATCCGGTATCATGGCGCGGCTAAAATATAGCGCGCGTCCAGCCGCCATTATATCGCCGTCTGGCCATGCGATTGCCGCCTTTACGATTTGCGGCTTTTTTGCCTCATCTTCGGTAGCAGGGGCAACCAGTGTGGTTATGTCCCATCTGTCATCTGCCAGCATCTCGGCCAGCTTATGCAGATAGGATGGCGCCAGTTCTGGCAGATCGCCCTGAAGATTGATGATCCGGTCATGCCTGCCTTCAGGATCGATGTGGCATAATGCCTCATATACCCTGTCAGAACCAGAGGGCAGATCAGGGGTGGTCATCACTGCCCTGCCGCCTGCCGCTTCAATGGCCGAGATAACATCTGTGCTATCTGTTGCCACCAGAACAGGCCCCAAATCGGCTTTCATTGCCTGTTCCCAGACCCGTATAATCATAGGTTTGCCGGCAATATCTGCCATTGGCTTGTCTGGCAGTCTGGTTGCTTTCATACGCGCCGGAATGATGGTGAGCATCGTCTCTCTCTTAGCTAGCCTCTGGTCTGTTTTTTCACAATTTGGCAGATGACGCAAAGGAAAAGCCACAGAATTGTGATAATCATGAGATTACAGGGGATTGAGGGCTTGAGAGGTGTGTCTATTTGCGTTAAAAAGCATCATAATATTTGCTGTTTCAGGTGTCTGACTGCCAAGCGCGAACGCTCACCGCTTGAAGCACGCATCAGTTTGTGGCAGATATGTCAGTAGAACAGTCTTTGTTCAGCGCACGGGACATTCGGGGGATAAAGTTATGGACGAACTAAGATTTAACAAAATTGCAGCCGGATTTTTGCTGGCAGCGCTATTGGCCATGGGAGGCTATAAGCTCTCAGAAGTGCTGGTGCCACATACCGAGCTGGCACAAAATGCCTATCCTATCGAAGTTCCTGAAACAGGTACGGTTGTTGCGTCTGCGGCGGCACCTGCAGGGCCTGAACCTGTGCTGGCATTGCTGGCAAGTGCAGATCTTGCCGCAGGACAGAAGCTGGCCAAGAAATGTACAGCCTGTCATGTGTTTGAAAAGGGTGGTGCCAATAAAACAGGCCCTGCCTTATGGAATATCGTAAATGCAGATAAGGGCGGTGCTGACGGGTTTGGCTATTCACAGGCACTTGCTGATTTTGGCGGCGTCTGGGACTATGTGTCTCTCAATGCTTTCTTATATAAGCCAAAAGCCTATATCAGCGGCACCAAGATGAATTTTGCCGGCTTCAAAAAGCCGAAAGATAGAGCCAATATGATCGCCTATCTTAGAAGCACGGCAGATAGTCCGGCACCATTGCCAACCGATGCTGAAATCGCAGCTGAAATCCAGTAAGCCTGTTTTTGCCGGAAAGGCCGGATAATGGATGGCAACGCGCAGGTAATTTCACAGGCAGAAGCATTACTTGCAGAGCTGCCTGCAATTACCCGCCCTGTTGTTGCGCGCTATTTCAGACAGCATTTCAAGGTTGATCTGAAATCAGATAACAGCCCCGTTACGATAGCAGACAAGCTGGTCGAAGCAGAGATACGACAGGCGATCACATCGGCCTTTTCATCCCCTGATATGGCTTGTGATATTATCGGCGAAGAACAGGGCGGCGAAGCCAACAGCCGATATTGCTGGGTGATAGACCCGATTGACGGCACCCGCGCTTTTGTTGTGGGCAGGCCCATCTTTGGCACGCTGGTCGCCTTTGTTGATAACGGGCAGGCGGTGGCAGGGCTGATAGATATGCCGATGCTGGATGAAGCCTATCTTGGAGGGGCTGATGGCGCGGTGCTGGTTAGCGCTGGAAAGACACAGCAGATCAATAGCTCGAATGTGACCTCGATTGAACAGGCGCATATTGCGACCACCTCACCAGATGCATTTTCGCCAGACGGGCTAAAACTGTTTGACAGGCTGTCAACCCAGGCCGCAGGCCGTCATTATGGTGGTGATTGCTATAATTATGCCCTACTTGGGGCTGGTCATCTTGATATTGTGATGGAACATCAGCTTGCTCCGCATGATATGATGGCACTTGTGGCGGTGCTAAATGGGGCTGGCACGACTGTCACTGACTGGTCAGGCAGGCCTGTTACACTGGATAATGATGGCAGTATCCTTGCCGCTGCAACAGCCGAACTTCATCAGCAGGCACTTGATATTATCAACAGCTAATCCGCTCCATATGTCTAAAAGGACAGACACGCATGTCTTCTGAACTGGTCATTGCCTATTATGATGCTAGCCCTGATACCACAAGACAGGAGAGATGGCAGGCATTGCTGACCCCTCTGCTTGGTACATTCCGGATGGTCGGATTATTGGATGCGGCAGCTGAGCAGGCACAGATTGCGCTTGTCTGGTCACCGCCGACAGGCAGGCTGGCACAGCTATCCGCACTAAAGCTGATCATCTCGCTGGGGCAGGGGGTAGACCATCTGATGCGTGAGCCTGATTTGCCAAAATCTGCGCATATTGTCAGGCTGGTTGATCCCAATATGTCACATGCGCTAAGCCAGTGGGTTATTCTGAATATACTTGATCATTACCGTGAAGGCCGACTATACCGTGCCTATCGTGCAGAAAAAGCCTTTATCCAGCGCCCGCAGATAGAGACCGCAGACCTGCCTGTGGCGGTCTATGGAATGGGTGCTATCGGACAGGTGATAGCCAGCCAGCTTGCCGGCCTTGGCTTTGATGTACATGGCTGGTCACGCACAAAGCGCGATTTTGGCAGTCAGATAACCGCCTATCATGGCAGTGACGGCTTTCGCCAGCTTACACAAACATGCCGTTGTCATGTCTGTATATTGCCTCTGACCCCTGAGACAGAAGGCCTGTTTTCTGCTGAGATATTTAATTCTATGCCCACAGGTGCGCTATTTATTAATGGCGGGCGCGGCAAACAGGTAGTGGAAGCTGATTTGCTTGCCGCGATTCGTTCTGGCCAGCTTGGTGGTGCAGCTCTGGATGTTTTTGCGGTTGAGCCTCTGCCAGATAGCCACCCTTTCTGGGACGAGCCAAATATCACCATCTGGCCGCACGTAGCTGCCCAGACCAACCCTGAAACAGCCGCCCGTCAGGTTGCTTCGGCCATCACATCTGTACTGGCAGGCAAGAGACCTGAAAATCTGGTTGATCTAGTGCGTGGATATTAGGTGCGTGGATATTGGGCGCGTGGATATTAGGCGTTTGTAAACATCGCGCTATCTACCTCACTTATTGTGTATATCCGCCAGAGACAATCAGATGATAGGCTGCCCGCAGCCCCATCGCCTCGCCACCTTTTGGCCGTCCGGGCTTTGAGGACAGATTCCATGCCATCACGTCAATATGCCCCCAATTTACCTTTCGGCCTGTAAAGCGCCGCAAAAATAGCGCCGCGGTAATCGCACCGCCATAGCCAGACGGACCGGTGCTTGACAGCCCTGCCTGACCGGTATCTAGCTGCGGGTCATACCTATCCAGCAACGGCATATGCCAAAGCGGGTCATCTATCTTGAAACCCTGCGCAACAAATGCCTGTGCCATGGTCTGATGATTGGCAAATAGCGCCGGACATTCGGTGCCAAGCGCGATGCGTGCTGCGCCTGTCAGAGTGGCAAAATCTAGCAGATAATCTGGCCTGCCATTTTTATCTTCTATTGCGTGATGAAGCAGATCAGCCAGAATCAGCCTGCCTTCGGCATCTGTATTGCCAACTTCAACATCAATGCCGGCGGCTGTCTTTATCACATCTAGCGGCCGCATGGCCTTTTCCGAAATGGCATTTTCAGCTGCCCCTATCAGCACCCTCAGCCTGATTTTCTGTCCTGATGCCATCAGCGCAACCGCTAGCCCCAATACATGGGCAGCCCCGCCCATATCTTTTTTCATTATCTCCATGCCGCGTGACGGTTTGATATCCAGCCCGCCACTATCAAAGCACACACCTTTACCTACCAGCGTGATAAGCGGGCCATCATCACCCCAGCGCATATCGATAATGCGTGGCGGGATTTCTGCGGCACGCCCGACCACATGCACAGCAGGACCATAGGTTTCCAGTTCTGCGCCTTTGGTTACGGTGCAGTCTGCCGACAGGCTATCAGCAACAATCTGGCAAATATCTTCTATGCCTTGCGGTGTCATGATATTGGCAGGCTGGTTGATCATCTCGCGGCATAGAAAAATGCCCAGCAATTGTGCATCAACATTTTTATCGAAGGCGCCTTCTGCCAGCGTTAGCCGTGCCCGTAAGCCACCTTCTTTCTTATGGGGCGCAAATTCATATTGTGCCAGCCCCCAGCCAAGCTGGATATCGGATAATGCGGCACTGCCGGCAAAGTCTGTATTGGCAAGAAAGGTGCAGGCTGGCAATGTCCGCGCTGCTTTGGCGCTGTCCCATTGTGGTGTCCTGCCGGTAATGACTACCCCCATGGCAAGCTGGCCTTGGGCATCGGGCAGGGTGAATATTGAGCCTGATTTGCCCTTACTGCCATGCAGGTTCAGCCAGTCCTGCTGGTGCGGCAGAAGGCTGTCTGCAAAGCTGTCATATTCTGCCTGAGATACAATCATCAACGGATAGATAGTTTCATCCGGTGCTGTCGATTCTGCCAGCCCGTTATCAAATCGCAGATAGTCTGTTAATGCGTTCATAAGTTCAACGTCCTGCTTGCTGTTGTTGCGGTGTTGCAGTTGCAATGACGCTGTTCATATACAGGCTGAGCAACACTCCTCTTGCAATAAGATAGACAATAAAGCCGGCAAGCAATGCGTCAAGCCCCCAGCCTGCGCCAAACCAGATAATCACAAAACATATCATGGCCGAGATAATAGTTGTGTCCCGCATTTTTCTGCCCTGCGAGGCGCCAACAAATACGCCATCCATCAAAAAGGCCAGAAATGAGGCTGGCGGAATCAGCACAACCCACCACCAGACTGCAGATACTGACTCTATCAGGGCGGGCTGGCTGGTCATCACAGACAGGATGGCTGGCTGCGCCAGCAGCACCACAATCGATACAATCCCAGATAATAACGCAGACATTACAATACTGCGCCAGACCAGCTGTTTTAGCCGCGCCGGATCCTGCCGTCCGATAAAAGCGCCGACCAGCGCTTCTGTGGCATGGGCAATACCGTCAAGTCCGAAGGCAATAAAGGCGAACATGGTCAGCACAATCTGGATGCTGGCAAGTGACAGATCGCCCATCATGGCCGCTTTTGACAGCATCAGCGCCTCAACAGCCCAGATCATCAGGGTGCGAAGCGACAAATCACGTGCAATCTGCCACAAGGCACGCCATTTAGCGGTATCTGTGAGTCTGGCTTTTGATGGCAGGCCTGACAGAGATAAATCTGCCCGCCGCGTTGTCAGGATCACCCCGAACAGCGCCAGCCCCGAATATTGCGCTACAATAGAAGCCAGTGCCACCCCCTCAATCGTCATATTCATGCCAAGCACAAAAAAGGCAGCCAGAGATGCATTTAGCAGATTCACAAATACCAGATGCAGCATACATAGCTTCATCTGCTGCTGGCCGAACAGCCAGCCAAGAATCGCCAGATTCAGCAATGAGGCTGGTACATCATATATTCTAATTGCCATATAGCGTGTCATCAGCATTTCAGTTTCGGCAGATGCCTGTAGCAGATGGCTGGCAGTGGCGATAAGCGGATATTGAAGCAGGATAATCACCAGCCCCATCAGCCCCGCAATCATCATAGAGCGCAGTAAAATCGCACCAAGCTCGGCCGTATCCTTGCGCCCAAAGGCCTGAGAGGCAAAGCCTGTGGTACCCATCCGCAGAAAGCTAAAAGCAAGATAAATCACGTTAAAGACAAGCGTGCCAAGCCCGACACCGCCCACATAGGCAGGGTCAGGTAGATGCCCCATCATCGCGACCCCGACCGCCCCCACCAGAGGAAAGGTCATGTTTGACAGGATAATCGGCCAGCTTAGCCGCCAGATATGGTGATAGCTGATAAGCCTATCTGCCTGTTGCATGATATGATATTCACCTTTAATAACTGTGAATCAGGCCTGAATAGCCACAGGCCAGTCTATAGCTTTTACTGGCTATGGCAATTGCAAACTGGTCATACTGGCCAAACAGGCTGGCAAAGCCGGCCATATCCAGATAGAAGGAATTAAGCGCCCCGCGCCTCAAGGAACCTTATTGTGACAGACCAGACAGACCCACAATCATCGCCACCAACATGGCACCAGCTGATAGCGCGTATCGCGGCCAGCAAAGCAGGTCTGTGGGCGATTGTTATTGTGATCATTCTGGCAGTGCTGACAGGCCACCAGACGCTTGGGGTGATGGACAGGGACGAGGCCAGATTTGCGCAGGCAAGCAAGCAGATGCTTGAAAGTGGCGATCTGGTTACCCCCTATTTTATGGATGAGATCAGAGCCAAAAAGCCGATTGCGATTTACTGGCTACAATCTGCCTCTGCGGCGATATTTGGTGAAGACAGGATTGCCAGCTACCGTCTGCCCAGCCTTATCGGGCTGGTGGCCAGCCTGTTTCTTGTCTATCATTTTACTGCCAGCCTGTGGGAGGGGCGGCATGCCCGCCTGCAGGGTTTTATCGCTGCCGCCCTTCTGGTCAGCTCGCCCCTTATTCTGGCAGAAGCTCATCTTGCCAAGACAGATTCTGTTCTGCTGGCAGTGATTATTTTTCAGCAATTCATGTTATGGCGCATCTATCGTGACAGAGATGTTGAGCTGCCGCCACGACACTGGTTTGGCTTCTGGACAGCGCTAGCCATATCTATATTGCTCAAAGGTCCTGTCGGGCCGGGGGTGGCGATTGTCACACTGGCAGGGCTGGTTATTGCAGATCGCAAATTTGGCTGGCTGAAATATCTATATTGGGGGCGCGGGCTTATCTGGATGTGTGCGCTGGTTCTGCCGTGGGTTGTGGCCGTGTCCTATGCTACAGATGGCGCCTTTCTTGATATTGCGGTAAAGGGGGATTTTCTGGCGAAAATCCAGTCCGGACAGGAATCGCATGGCGCGCCGCCAGCCACCTATCTGGTATTATC
>WTJO01000275.1 GCA_011524805.1 Alphaproteobacteria bacterium | reverse complement strand
ATCCTGAGCCTGTTTGACAGGAAAGACTGAAACAGACCTGCTGTGAGTGGCAGACTATCCAGTGAAATACTTGACAAACTGGGCAATTTATATATTATGGCGCCACTTCTGGGAACGTGGACAGGTGCAATAGGTATTTGTCCCGGCATAACGCACTACCGGAACAATAAAGGAAAAATAACATGGCTCCAAAAGCAGAACATAAAAGACATCAGTCCAAACATAAAATTGACCGCCGTCTGGGCGTGAATTTGTGGGGACGTGCAAAATCACCTCTTAACACCCGCTCATATGCGCCCGGCCAGCATGGCCAGCGCCGCAAAAAGCCTACCGATTTTGGTATCCAGCTTATGGCAAAACAGAAGCTGAAGGGATATTACGGCAATATTGGTGAAAAGCAGTTTAAGAAATATTACGTTGAAGCTGTAAGACGTCAGGGCGATACAGGCCAGAATCTGATTGGTATTCTGGAATCACGTCTTGATGCTGTGCTATATCGCTCAAAGCTGGCACCAACAGTCTTTGCCTCTCGTCAGCTGATCAACCATGGCCATGTATTACTTAATGGCAAAAGATGTAACATTGGCTCTGTAATGCTGAAGGCCGGGGACAAGATTAGCCTGAAGGAAAAGGCACGCCAGATCCCTGCTGTGCTTGAGGCGATTGCATCTCCTGAGCGTGACGTGCCTGAATATGTAGAAGCTGATCATGATGGCTTTTCTGCTATGCTGGTGCGTGAGCCGTCACTTGACGAAGTACCATATCCGACCCAGATGGAACCAAATCTGGTGGTCGAATATTACTCACGCTAACAGGCATAGCCGCAGCAGGACCACACAAAAGCGCCTTATTTTGGGCGCTTTTTTATTACACTATCAATTCATATTGACTTAGATTGGTTAATTGCGGCTATCTATAACACAGATGACAGATTGATAATCAGGGAATGCGCTTATGGTGGCAGGCTGGCCCACAACATATTATGCATGTATTTTCACATCTCAACGCACAGATGTTGAGCATGATTTATATAATTATACATCATCCCAGATGGTCACATTGGCACAAAGCCAGCCCGGATTTCTAGGTGTTGAAACTGTTCGTGAAGAGGGCGGTCTTGGGATAACTGTATCCTACTGGACAGACAGGGACGCCATCAAGGCATGGTCAGAGCATGCAGAACATAAAATTGCAAAACAGCTTGGCAAAACGGATTTTTATAGCTGGTACCAGATACGTATTGCCAAGGTTGAAAGTGAAAATGGCTTTGGGCTGGACGAGCTTTAGCCCATTGCGCGTCTGGCTAGCCAGCCTTGCCGGCTAGCCGATACATTCATTCCATTTAGGCAGATTGCACAGGCTGAGGATTAACATCAATGCCGTGTGTGCTGAGCATTTCCATTAATTCGCCTGTTTCATACATCTCTCTGATAATATCACAGCCACCGACAAATTCGCCTTTTACATAAAGCTGCGGGATGGTTGGCCAGTCAGAATAGGTTTTGATACCTTCTCTGATATTCTGGTCATCCAGCACGTTCACGCTTTTGAATTTGATGCCTAGATGGCTCAGCACGCCGACAACTGCAGCTGAAAACCCGCATTGCGGAAATACAGGTGTACCTTTCATAAACAGCACAACATCACTTGCCGCAATGTCTGCTGCAATACGTTCTTTGGTTGCGTTATCCATGGGAACTCTCCTTGTTATTTTACCGAATATGGCTGTGTTGTTCAAAAATTATTCTGGTGCTTTTGTCTGAAGCGCAAGCGCGTGTAATACACCGCCCATGCGGCCTTCCAGAGACTGATATACCATCTGATGTTGCTGAACGCGGCTTTTGCCTGCAAAGGCAGACGAGATGACCTTGCATGAATAATGATCGCCATCTCCGCGCAAATCTTCGATAGTGACCTCTGCATCAGGAAATGCCTTAAGAATTAATTCTTCAATTTCATGCGCATGCATTGGCATAGGTTAAGCCCCCTCTATTCTGGCTTGCTGCAAACCTGAAAGCTGGTCTGTCTAGCCTGCTGTCATCATCTCAGGAATCACAGATAGATTCAATGATGTCATTTCTTCTATAGATATGGGTGCAATGCCTGCAACTGTCAATTCGCCACTGCTATCTGTTTTGCCTAGTGGCATTACATCAATGCCCTGTTGGTTCGCTTCTGCCAGAAATTTATCTGCATCTCCGGTGGCAATAATATATCTGCCTTGGTCTTCGCCAAACGCGCGGCTATGGCTCTCAAGTCCTGCTGCGGCATCAATATGTGCGCCAAACTGACTGCCCATAAGCATTTCGCATAACCCAACAAGAATGCCGCCATCGCCAATATCATGAACAGCCTCAACAACATCCTGTGAGATCAGATTGCGGACAAACTGGCCATGGCGCTGTTCTGTCTCCAGCTCAACAGGTGGCGGAGCGCCACCTTCACGACCGGCAATAATGCTTGCATACAGGCTGGCACCAAGCCAGCCTTCGCCTGCTGGCTGGCCGATTACAAACAGGGACAGTCCTTCAGCAGTTATATGCACAGACGGCGCAGATTTCCAGTCATCAATAAGGCCAATCATGCCAACCACAGGGCAGGGGTGGATAGCCATCGAATCTGTTTCGTTATATAACGATACATTGCCAGACACGACCGGCGTGCCAAGCTGGGCACAGGCTTTGCCCATGCCGCTTACACTGCCAACTATCTGCGCCATGATATCCTGTTTTTCCGGATTGCCAAAATTCAGATTATTGGTAATAGCAAGAGGCTGCGCGCCAGTAGCACAGATATTGCGGTAGGCTTCGGCAACGGCCTGTTTTCCACCTTCAAACGGGTCAGCATTAACATAGCGGGGGGTGCAGTCTGTTGAAATGGCAAGTGCCTTGTCTGTACCATGCACCCGCACCAGCGCCGCATCACCGCCTGAACTGACAATGGTATCTGCCATTACATCACTGTCATATTGCTCGTAAATCCAGCGCCGTGAACATAGCTCTGCCGAGCCAAGCATGCGCTGAAGTGCGTCAGCAAGCGGGATATCCTGCTCTATCTGACCGGCTGATAATACAGGCTGTAATTCTTCTGGCCGATAGGGGCGGTCATATTCAGGCGCATCATCAACCAGAGGCGCCAGCGGAATATCACAGGCTGTCTCGCCATCTTTTAACAGCACCAGCCTGTCTGTTTCCGTGACCTTGCCAATTGGCATAAAATCCAGATCCCATTTGTCAAAAATAGCCTTTGCTGTCTCTGCCTGTTCAGGATCAATCACCATCAGCATCCGTTCCTGACTCTCAGACAGCATAATCTCATAGGCTGTCATGCCGTCTTCGCGCACAGGCACAAGGTCAAGGTCAATTTCCATACCCAGACCACCCTTTGAGGCCATTTCGACAGATGATGAAGTCAGGCCGGCCGCACCCATATCCTGAATGGACAGCACTGCATCAGCAGCCATCAATTCAAGACAGGCTTCCATCAGCAATTTACCTGTGAACGGGTCACCAACCTGAACAGTAGGCCGCTTTGATTCTGTTTCATCTGAAAATTCGGCCGAGGCCATAGTAGCCCCATGAATACCGTCACGGCCGGTTTTCGCGCCAACATAAATCACAGGATTGCCTGCTCCTGTGGCAGCTGAATAGAAAATCCGGTCACTATGAGCCAGCCCTATCGCCATCGCATTTACCAGAATATTGCCATTATACGAGCTATGAAAGTTGGTTTCGCCACCAACGGTCGGAATCCCGATACAATTGCCATAGCCGCCAATACCAGCCACAACGCCAGATAGCAGATGCGGGGTCTTTTCATGAGATAGATCGCCAAAGCGTAGCGCATTCATCAGCGCAACAGGGCGCGCGCCCATGGTAAATACATCACGCAAAATGCCCCCGACACCTGTTGCCGCTCCCTGATAGGGCTCGATATAGGAGGG
>WTJO01000008.1 GCA_011524805.1 Alphaproteobacteria bacterium | reverse complement strand
TCTTCCATCCAGTCTGTTGCTGTCCAGCCTGTTGCATTGCCTGATTCAACGCCGATACACCACGGGGTATTGCCATCTGCAACCATCTGGTCAGACAGCTCGATCAGTGCTTCCATTGTGGTCGGGATTTCATAGCCGTTATCTTCAAACTGCTCAGGTGAATACCAGACCAGTGATTTCAGATCCTGCTTGAATGCAAAACCGTAAAAGGCGTCCTTGCCGTCTTTGCCGGTATAGGTGCCAAGGTCAACCCATGATGAGCCAGCACCGTAATTATCAGTCATCCATTTTGCAAGGTCATTGCCAAGCGGTGACAGGTAGCCTTCTTTTGCCATATCGCCAGCCAGACCGGGCTGTGGGAAGATAGCAATATTTGGCGCGTTATTTGACTGCAGATCAGCCACGATTAGCGCGGCAAAATCACGTGAGCCGGAATATTTGACAACAGCACCTGTTGCCTTTTCAAAACAGCTTACAGTGGCCAGCAGATTTTCTTCATCCTTGCCCTGCATTGAGCCGGCAATGGTGATAACATCACCTTTGAAACTGCCGAGATTACCCATCATCTTTGACGGGGTATCACACACATCTCCGTGGCTACCGGCAATCGCCGAGCCTGAAAATGCAAAGGTCGCGGCTACCAGCGTAGCTGCACCGATAAGGTTACGCGTATATGACATGATTTTCCTCCAAAATATCATTGTGAATACACCAGACTAGTCACAAACAAATCTATGTTCAATCACCGTGAACGCTAGCACCTGCCATCTGGAACCGTCAACTTATTCACCAAGAATTTTTATGCCGGTTTGAGATGGCCTGTATCATGCCAACTGAAAACATTATATTGCAGTTCTATTCTATTGATTTAATGATAAAAAAATGCCAATCATTCAGATAGAGTCACTCAGCCAGCTTTTGCCAGATAGCAAAAAAGCGGGTCAATTATTTCAACATTTGCTAATGTAGATCGGCACTGATTCTTTTGAATATACAGGATTGCCAGACTGGCTATATCATGCACCTGCCGTTTTGCTTTGGTGTTTGCGCTCACGATAAAAGCTATAGAGGCCGGCACCGATAATTAGTACCGCCCCGAAGAAGGTTGGCATATCTGGCCATTCATCAAACATCAGATAGCCAGCGATAAGCGAGAACAGAATAGCCGAATACCTGAACTGGCTTACAAAGCCGATATCACCTTTGCGCATCATCCCGACAATCAGCATATTGGCAACGATAATGGTGATCGCCGCCCCAAAATAGGCGCCAATCATCATATGTGACCAGCTTCCCATAGACCAGCTGTGAGGCGTAGCAGATGTCATCACAAATGCAAATATCATCACCGCAATAACATTCACAAAGGCAGGTAGCAATGTAGGCACCTCGTCCGATAAGAGCCGAGCCAGACAGTCCCGGATCACAATAAAAATTACCGTGGCCAGCCCGAACAGTGCGGCAGATAGCGGCACAGTCTCTGACGGTCTGATGATGATAAGCACGCCAAGATAGCCAACACCAAGTGTCACCCATCGCCGCCAGCCAAACCGCTCGCCAAAAAAGATAAAGGCTACTAGTGACAGAAATAACGGCGAGGATTGAAGCAGGGCGGTAAGGGTGGCAAGCGGCATCTGTATCAGCGCTGTCAGAAGACAATAGGTCAGTCCCATCTCGCCGGCTGCACGCCCGCATAAAAGCAGGCTATCTCTACGCGATAGCCGAACAAACAGATTCTTTTCATATAGATAGAAAAATACCAGCATCGGTACTGCAAACAGCCCTCTGATGGCAAGAGACACAAACAGATCAAATTCAGCCAGAATATATTTCATCAGCCCGTCATTAATCGTAAAGACTAGCGATGCGGCTGTTGCCAGCATGGCACTATGAATATTGTCAGACAGGGTTCGCATGTGTTGATCAGCCTTTGCCGGCACGGATACGCATTTCACGATAGCTGATAAAGCTGGTTGCACCAATAATCATCGCGCCCCCGATAAATAGCCCGATGGTAGGCATATCACCAAATAGCAGATAGCCCAGTGCAGCAGACCAGATTATCCGCAAATAATCCAGCGGCATGATAAAGGATACATCACCCCTTTGCAGGGCAGCATAGAACATCATATGCCCGATAGTGCCAAGACCGGCTATGCCGAACAGCCAGTAAAGCTGATCAAAAGACGGCCAGTCCCAGACAGTCAGCCCCAGAATAAAGGCAATAGGCACGCTGCCTGCCGCCTGCCAGAAGGTAATCGACAGTACATTATCTTTCTGAGTCAGCTTTTTGGCGATCAACACAGATAACGCCCATGCCAGAGCCGCATATATCAATAGCAAATGACCAAAGCTGATAGAGACATCCGGCCGCATAACAACCAGCGTACCGCAAAAGCCTGCGATAATCGCCAGCCAGCGTCTGATCCCGACCTTCTCGGATAGAAACAGCACAGACATCACAGTGGTAAAAATAGGCACGGTAAAAAGCAGGGTTGTCGCTTCGGCCAGTGATATAAGGCTTAGCCCTGTGAATACGCACACCATACCGGACCCGCCAACCAGCCCGCGAATTACCTGTAATTTAACAGACGAAGTTGCCAGCACAGATACGCCTGAATGAAAGATCACAGGCATCAGAATAATCAGCACCAGAAACGCTCTGAAAAAGGTAATGATAAAGGGGTGCAACTCGTCACTTAACACCTTCACCCCTGCCTGCATGAAGGTTACAGAAACGCCGCCTGTCAGCATAAACAGGATTGCAAGCCTGAGGGGCGAGGCAAATCGGAACTCTGTAAACAAATGTGAACCTTATATTTTCAGATATAATCAGCCAATACATAAGGTAGCGCTGTCTGTATCAGGCATAGCTAAAAAGTAAGCGCCTATTTCGGGGCTAAGGCAAGATGTTTATATCTGCCAGCAGATAGATAGAATGCGCATTATGGCACTTCATGCCCAAGCGCAGCGGTATAAAGCTGATACCAGCTTTGCCTGTCAAGCGTGATAGAGAGCGCATCTGAAAATCCGGCGATACGCTCAAGATTGTTACTGCCCATCACAGGCAGAATACCAGAAGGATGGGCAAGCAACCATGCAATGGCAACTGCCGCAGGGCTGGTACCAAATTCTGTGGCCATATCATTTAGCATTTGTGATAGTTCTGTATTCTGGCCTGTCATTAATGTCCCGCCGCCAAGTGGTGACCATGCCATCGGCACAATCTGATGTTCCTGACAAAAGGCAATATCCCCATTTGTAAATGCATGATGCGCAGACAGGCTTATCTCAATCTGGTTGGTGCAGATAGGCGTATGCATAGCAGATTGAAGCAGGCTTATATCCCATGGCTTAAAGTTTGACACGCCAATGCCGCCGACTTTGCCGTCTTCAACCAGCCTGTCCAGAGCGCGCCCTGTATCATGATGATCCATCATCAGGTCTGGGCGGTGCAGTAATAGCACATCAATCTTCTCAACCCCCATCAGCGTAAGCGAATTATCCACCTGTGCAGTGATATATTCGGCGCTGGTATCATAGAATTTTACGCGATGGTCAGGGTGTTTATCTGATATCAGACAGATATCGCATTTTGTAATAATCTCTATTTTGTCTTTGAGATGAGGTGCCTGTGCCAGCATCTTGCCAAAAGCAGCCTCAGAGCCATAATCACCATAAATATCGGCCTGATCCATGGTGGTTATCTGCTGTTCAAGACAGGCCTCCAGCTTTGCCTGAACTGTTTTCGGGCTATCATCACCATCATCAATAAGACGCCACATACCATAAATTAGACGGCTAACATCAATCTCGTCTGTAAGCTGTGTTCGTGTCATCTGCATTTCTATGTTCCTCAATCTTTGATATAGGTGGCGAATAATAACTTCGCCTATCCTCTATCACATCTGGACATAGAATGGCTATATTTCAGCTTATCCATGATAATAACCATGATGACGTGACAGTGAAAACAGACTATATCTAAGCAGTGCCAGTGGCCAGTACATATTCAGATGCTGGCAAGCATATTACATAATCTAGCATCAAAGAGACATCAATATGAAGCAGGTAAGATACGGATTTGTTGGATGCGGCATGATGGGACAGGAACATATCCGCAATCTCAAGCTGATTGACGGGTGCAGCATTGCCGCCATTTTCGAGCCTGATGAAAATATGCGCGCCCAATGCGCACAGCTTGCCCCTGAGGCCGAATTTGCCTCTTCGCTTGATGCGCTATTGCAGATAGATGCGCTAGATGCGCTGGTTATTACCAGCCCCAATTTCTGTCATGCAGACCAGCTACGCGAAATAGCATCAATGCGCACCTTGCCAATCTTATGTGAAAAGCCGCTTTATACAGACACAGCAGATGAAGCCACAATCAAACAGTTGATCAAAAGCTATGATGCGCCTGTCTGGGTCGGGATGGAATATCGCTATATGCCGCCAGTTGCCGCGTTGATAGATAGAGCCGGCGCATTTTGCGGTGATATCCGCATGCTGTCTATCACCGAACATCGCTTTCCCTTTCTGGAGAAAGTCGGGGACTGGAACAGATTTAATGCACAGTCCGGCGGCACCTTTGTCGAGAAATGCTGTCATTTTTTTGATCTGATGCGGCTGATTATTGGTGCCGAGCCACATTATATTATGAGCATGGCAGGTCAGGCGCATAATCATCTAGATGAGCGTTATGATGGCAAGGTGCCTGATATCTGGGATCATGGCTATGTGATTGTCGAATTTGAAAATCAGGCGCGCGCCATGCTGGAATTATGCATGTTTGCAGAAGGCGCTGCCTATCAGGAACGTATCTGTGCTATTGGCGCAGATGGCAAGGCTGAGGCTTTTGTGCCTGCCGCCGCGCGTTTCTGGCCAGATGATCTGTCCACCCTGCCACGTCCCAAACTTGAACTAAGCCCGCGTGCCAGAAAACAGAATGAGACCATCTATTGCGATATTGACGAAAATCTGATGATAGCTGGCGATCATGCAGGCTCTACCTATTATCAGCATCTTGAATTCACAAAAACCGTAACTGAAAAAATTGATCCTGCGGTAAGCCTTGAAGACGGGATGATGGCTGTTAAAATGGGGCAGGCAGCCCAGATATCTGCCACAGAGAAACGGGCTGTCTATATGGATGAGCTATAGACCAGCTATTCCCGCATGAACAGAAAAAGCAGAGACAAGATGACCAATTCAGACAAAGATAAAATAGCTATCATCACTGGCTCGGCGCGTGGCATCGGGCTGGCCACAGCACAGAAGATGAAAGCAAATGGCCTCCGTCCCGTGCTTGTAGATTATGATGCCGATGCGCTTGCAGACGCAAAAGAACAGCTAGGTGATGTGCTGGCAATCGAGTGCGATATCTCACAGCCTGATCAGATTGCCAGTATGATAGATAGCGTCATCTCCGGCTATGGGCAGATTGATGTGCTGGTAAATAATGCAGGGATTGCCGATTTCGGCCCTATCGAAGATACCGATTTTACCCGCTGGCGCGCGGTGATGGGCACAAATCTGGACGGGGTGTTTTTATGTAGTCAGGCCGCTACCCCCTATCTGAAACAGACCAGAGGGGCGATTGTAAATATTGGCTCTATTTCGGGCTTGCGCGCCTCTACCTTGCGGGTCGCCTATGGCACCTCAAAGGCAGGTGTTATCCAGCTTACCCAGCAACAGGCGGTCGAGCTGGGCGAATTTGGCATCAGGGTAAATTGTGTCTGTCCGGGACCTGTCAGAACCAAGCTGGCAATGGCAGTACATACTCAGGATATTATTGATGCCTATCATGATGCGATACCGCTAAACAGATATGGGAATGAATCAGAAATTGCCGAAGCTATTTATTTTCTGGCATCCCACAAAGCAAGCTATATAACCGGCCAGACCCTGTCTGTTGATGGCGGATTTGAAGCTACCGGTGTTGGCCTGCCAGCCCTGCGAAGCTAGATATCGAAAAAAGGGATGTTAGATGGTTGATCTGGTAGCAGATATTGGCGGTACAAATGTTCGTTTTGCCCATAGTGAGGCAGACGGCCTGTCTGCGCCTATATCTTGTCTATGCGCCGATTTCCCCTCTTTAGAGGCGGCGATAGCAGAGTATATAACCCAACATAGCCTGCCATCACCGCACCGGATGGGGCTGGCAGTTGCCGGACCTGTATCTGAGGACAGGGTTGATTTATCCAATAATGACTGGTCATTTTCCAAACAGCAGATAAAGACACAATTCTCGCTATCACAGCTTACCGTGATAAATGATTTTACCGCACAGGCGCTATCTGTGCCAGATGCACCGAAAGACAGGCTTATCTGCTTGCGCGCTGGCAGGCCTGTTGAAAAAAGCCCGATTGCGGTGCTGGGACCTGGCACCGGACTTGGCTTTTCTGCACTTATTGATACAGGCACAGATATGTTGCCACTTGAAACAGAAGGTGGGCAGATAGGGCTGAGCGCACAGACCAAACAGGAAGAAGCGCTCATCGCCCACATAAGAGACAGCCTGTCATCAGATAGCCATAGCAGGCTGGTGGCAGAGGATGTTCTTAGCGGCAGAGGACTTGAGACGCTATATCAGCATTTTGCCAGCCCCCCATCCCTGATTAATGCGGCCGAAATTGTCAGGCTGGCAGGCCAGTCAGATCCCCATGCAACAGATGCGATTATCCAGTTTCTAAATTTTCTGGGCAGTTATATAGCCAATGCCATTTTGATGCTTGGCGCGCGGCATAGCGTCTATATTTGTGGCGGCATAACACCCCATCTGGTCAGCTTTATCGATAAAAGCCAGTTTATAGAGCGTATCAGCCAGCATGATAAATTTTCCGACTTTATCTCAGATGTACCTGTCTATCTGCTGGATGACCCCCATTCGGGGGTGCGGGGTGCGGCGGCGGCGCTTGATAATGGCACACTTGGCCATCGCCATATCTGAAGATATACAAAAACAGCCTGAACCACGTTCAGGCTGTCTTTCAGATTTTTCGCAATAAAAACGCGTCTTGTCTAGGCTAGCTCGAACCTGTCAGCATTCATCACCTTTACCCATGCAGCGATAAAATCAGTTACAAATTTATCCTGATTATCATTCTGGGCATATAGCTCGGCGAGTGCGCGAAGCTGTGAGTTTGAACCAAAGACCAGATCGACACGGCTGGCGGTACGTACATCTTTGCCAGATGCTCTGTCTTTTGCCTGATAGCTGTTTGAGCCTGTGGCTGTCCATTCAACATCCATATCAAGCAGGGTATCAAACCAGCCATTATCTAGGCTGTTGCCATCTGTCCAGCTGCCCCGCTCATCGGCAGAAATGCCTAGTGAGCGCAGACCGCCTGTAAGCACAGTCATCTCGGACGCTGTCAGTCCCATAAGCTGAGCTCTATCCAGCATCATCTCTTCAGGTGATACGCTGAAATTTTTCTGCAGATAGTTTCTGAACCCGTCTGCCAGTGGCTCAAGCACGGCAAATGAGTCAATATCTGTCTGCTCCTGAGAGGCATCACCACGACCCGGGGTAAAGGGGACATCCTTGCCAGATGCCATCTCGATACCAACCGAACCTGCCAGCACGATCACATCGGCAACAGAGGCGCCATGAGCGTCCGCAATAGGCTCAAGCACACCAAGCACCTTTGCAAGCTGAGCCGGCTTGTTGGCTTCCCAGTCTTTTTGCGGGGCAAGTCTGATGCGCGCCCCATTGGCACCACCACGCATATCAGAGCCGCGATAGGTTGACGCAGATGCCCATGCGGTTTCTACCATCTCGGCAATGCTCAATCCGCTATCTTTGATTGCCTGTTTCACGGCGGCTACATCATATGATGTTGAGCCAGCCGGCACAGGGTCCTGCCAGATCAGCTCTTCTTCTGGTACTTCAGGGCCCAGATAGCGCACTTTTGGCCCCATATCACGATGCAGCAGCTTGAACCATGCTCTGGCAAAGGCATCTGCGAACTGTTCGGGATTTTTGTGGAACCGCTCTGAAATAGCGCGATAGGCTGGATCTTTAATCATCGCCATATCTGCTGTTGTCATCATTGGCGTGACCGTGTTGCCCGAACCGTCAACCTCAGGGGCTTTATCCCCATCTTCAAGATCGACAGGATGCCAGATATGCGCACCTGCAGGGCTTTTTGTCAGCTGCCAGTCATATTTGAACAGCATATCAAAATAGCCATTATCCCATTGTGTCGGATTGGCTGTCCATGGTCCTTCGATGCCTGAAGTGGTTGTGTCCACACCTACACCCGAAGCATGGGCATTTTTCCAGCCAAAACCCATCTGTTCCATCGGCGCGCCTTCAGGCTCTGCGCCTACCAGTTCAGGATCACCTGCACCATGAGCTTTACCAAAGGTATGACCACCTGCGACCAGCGCCACAGTCTCTTCATCATTCATCGCCATCCGCCCGAAAGTCTCGCGCACATCCTGCGCACTCAGCAAGGGATCAGGGTTGGCGTTCGGGCCTTCAGGGTTTACATAAATCAGCCCCATCTGCACGGCAGCGAGCGGGTTATCAAGCGACTGGCGTGTATCGCCATAGCGATTATCGCCTAGCCATTCTGTTTCCACACCCCAGTGAATATCTTCTTCAGGATGCCATATATCAGGACGGCCACCACCAAATCCAAAGGTTTTGCCACCCATTGATTCAATTGCCACATTACCGGCCAGAATCAGCAAATCAGCCCATGAGATTTTATTGCCATATTTTTTCTTTACCGGCCATAACAGACGGCGCGCCTTATCCAGATTACCATTATCAGGCCATGAATTTAGCGGTGCAAAACGCTGGGCGCCTGTGCCCCCGCCACCACGACCATCACCTGTTCTGTAGGTGCCTGCGGCATGCCATGTCATACGGATGAAGAAGGGACCATAATGACCATAATCTGCTGGCCACCATGCTTGCGAATCTGTCATCAGATCATGCAGATCCTGTTTCAGCGCCTTATAGTCAATTGTCTTGAAGGCCTCACGATAATCAAAATTTTCTGCATATGGATTTGTCTTTTTGTCATGCTGGTGCAAAATCGACAGGTTCAACTGGTTAGGCCACCAGTCCTTATTTGAAGTGCCTGTTGTATTATTGCTGGTAAGCCCGCCATGCATCACAGGGCATTTAACATCATCCATCACGTCATCTCCGCATTTCATTATGGTTTATGTTTATTGGTTATATCCTCTGGCTGGCCATCACCGGCAAATGCCGATGCGTGAACAGCCTACAAAGCCGTCCAGCCAAGATCTCCTCAATTCTGATATTGAAGCTGTCAGGCTGAATGTCAAGTAGATTGAAATGATTTTAAACAAAGCATAGCGCCAAGGTAAATTGACGATTTGACGCAGTCAGCCATCTATAGTTTGGAAGTGGTTTTAGACTGGTGTTTTATGCGGATGGTAACATCTACTGCATCAAGCGAAAACCCGTCCGGCATATGCGGCATACCAGAAATGGCTATCTGACCTGCCGGCACATCCGTCAGCTCGCCCGTATCCACATCCAGAAAATGATGATGGAAGCTCAGATTAGTGTCATATACCAGCCTGTCTCCCAGTCCGGATAGCTGGGTCAGCAAACCTGCATCAGAGAATTGGCGCAACGTATTATAGATGGTGCCAAGCGCAATATGCCCGCCAGCCTCTGCAATTTCATCAGCAAGCATTTCAGGGCTGACATGACGGTTTTTGCCAGAGAAAATCATCTTGGCTATCATGATACGCTGGCGTGTCGGCCTCAGCCCTTTTTCGCGCAATGTCTCAATAATATGCTCTGACATCTGTGACCGTTTTTCCTCAATACGAAAACATTGGTCTCACGAAATTGAGTGTTTGACATAATTTTGTCAAGTGCGGGCTGTTTGCGCTTGTGCCATATTTTGCTATATCATGCGGTGAATCTGTTCGATATCAGCAAATGCCACAAAAAAGGAAACCAGCCATGTCAGAGATTGTGCAGTTTTTAAAAGAAAGACGGTCTGTGATTGTCAAGAATCTGTTGCCTGTTCCCGTGCCGCAGTCAGATATTGACGATATTATTGCCTGTGGTTTGCGAGTGCCGGACCATGGTGTGCTGGGGCCCTGGCATATTACCATCATTGACGGGAAAGCAGGCGCGCATCTAGGAAAGACTATATTGCGACCAGAATTTGCGCGGATACATGCAGATGCGACTGACACAATGCTGGCATTTGAAGAAAACCGGCTGTGCAGAACCAGCCTTGTACTGGCAGTTATGTCAAAAGCAGCCCCGCATGCCAAAATCCCTGCATGGGAGATGCATCTATCCGCAGGCGCTGTCTGCCAGAATATTGTTACCGCTGCCCTGTCTCTTGGCTATGGCGCGCAATGGGTGACAGAATGGTATAGCTATAATGATGCGATGCTGGAGGCGCTGGGAGGCAACACCGATACAGACCAGATGGCCGGATTTATCTATATTGGCCAGCCGGCAGAACCGCCAAAACCACGCCGCCGGCCAGAATATGATGATGTTGTCAGCACCTACACAGTGTAGCGCAAATACCGCGTGATATGGTTTTTGCATTGATGCAACTGGCAAAACATCTATAGTACCAGAAGAAGCATAATATAGCAGGACAAACCGAATGGCTGTTTATCACTATCATGACGATTTGCCAGACGGGCTTGCGTTAGGGCAATCAGTCGCTATTGATACTGAAACAATGGGTCTGAAACTCACCCGTGACAGGCTATGTCTGGTTCAGCTATCTTCCGGAGATGGCAATGCGCATCTGGTGCAAATCGCGGCACAGCCCAACCCTGCGCCAAATCTTAAAGCCCTGCTTGCAAATCCCGATATCGGAAAGATATTCCATTTCGGCAGATTTGATCTGGCAGTATTGATGCGGGAATTTGGCGAGATTAATGGTCATATTTACTGTACGAAAATTGCCTCGAAACTTGCCCGCACCTATACCGACAGGCATGGACTGTCAGAATTGGCGCGGGAATTGCTGAATATTGATATGTCAAAACAGCAACAATCATCTGACTGGGGTCGCGATACGCTATCTGAAGCACAATTAACATATGCTGCAAGTGATGTATTATATTTGCACCAGATAGCAGACAGGCTGGCCGAGATGCTGGCGCGGCTTGACCGTACAGAATTGGCAGAGGCCTGTTTTGCGTTTCTGCATCACCGTGTCCAGCTTGATCTGGCAGGCTTTGATGATGTGGATATTTTCCATCATTAAGGTGCGACCATTAACGTGCTAAAGGCCGCACACCAGACATGATATAGCGTAAACAAACGAATTTATGGCAAGGCAGAGTATCACAGGAAGTTTTTATCATGAGCGATAGTCAGGGCTCAGACAGCCGACCCAGATTTAGCCCGCGTGTTACCGAGATAGATACACAAAACCCGTCACAGCCGCGTTCTGTGCGTGCAAAACGCAACCGGCTGGTGCTTGTGGCCTCTTTGGTGGTAATTGGCATCGGTGCGCTCGGCTGGACAAATTTCCTGTCAGAAGACAAAACCATCGAAATTAGCCTGCAGACTGTCTCAAAAACCAAAAGTTCGGCACTTGAAATGACAGGCGCACGCTATGCAGGCACCACCCAGACAGGCAAGCAATATGTCATCACCGCCGACAGAGCTGTTGAAAAAGAGGCAGGCAGTGGCGAGATATCGCTATTTGAGGCAAGTGGCGTAATCACAGATAGAGCCAGCCAGCAGACACGCATGAATGCCAGACAGGCAACCTATCAGTCTGCCAGCTCGATCATGCGACTATCAGGTGATGTTGTCATCTATCAGACCGCCAATGATATGACACTTAAAACCCAATATGCCGAAGCAGATATAGAAAATGGCCTGTTTGAGGTGCCCGAGAATGTCACAATCCAGAGCCCACGCATGTCGTTAGTGGCAGATAGTATGACATCACGTGATAAAGGCCAGTATTATCTGTTTGGCGGGCAGAGCAAACTTGTTCTGAAACCAAAACAGACCCAAACGCAATAATCAGATAGGTAACAGGTATATAAAAAGGCTAGCTTCTTATGAAACATCTCACGCAACATTGCGACCCAGCTCCCAGAATATCCATTGCTATCATGGCACTTGTCTGTCTGGCCATCGCCAGCCTTTATGCAGGAGGTGCCCAAGCCCAGTCAAATGCATCATCAGAAGCGCTGGTAGTTGAAGCATCGCAATCACTGGAATGGGACCAGAATAAAGGCATCTACAGGGCTGTCGGCAATGCCAAAGCACAGCAAGGCAGCCAGATAATCGAGGCTGACGAGCTAACTGCCAGCTATGATGCGCAAACAGAAGGTAGCGACATAACCCAGATTATCGGCAAGAGCAATGTCCGGTTTGTGGATGGCAGTCAGCGCGGTCAGGGCAGCTATCTTGTCTATGATCAGACAAACCAGAGTTATACGCTTGACGGGCCGGATGCACGCGTCACAGGGCCTGACGGCAAAGCCACCGCCCTCACCCAGATTTTTTATGACAAAAATGCCGCTAAAATTACCCTGACTGATGATGCAGAAGTATTCATGACAGATGGGCGCGAACTGGCCGCCGATCTGATCCATATTCTGCTGGATGATGAGCAGAATGTCTCAACCATCGAAGCGATTGGCACGGTGCGTGTAAAACAGCCAAATGGCCAGACAGCTACCTCTGACAAGGCAGATTATAACAAGACAGAAAATACAGCCCTGTTTTCAGGCAATGTTGTGATTATGGAAAATGACAGTGTGCTTACCGGTGACCGTGCAGAGATAGATTTTACCTCTGGCATTAGCCGGATGCTATCCTCACGCTCTGGACAGAGAATAAAGGGACGTTTTACAACACGGTAAAAATAGGGTATAAGCTATTCAATCAAAAGCATTTTACCGCTTCCGCCATAACCCTTCAGGATAAGGTCTATGTCATCAATACACCAGATAAACCCTGCTACAGGTTCATCGTCTGACAGTATCAGGCTGGTATCCGAGAATAAGGGGCTTCAGGCACGCGGGCTTGGCAAGCATTTTGGCAAAAAGCGGGTGGTGCGTGATATATCGCTTGGTGTAAGACGTGGCGAGGTAGTTGGCCTGCTAGGCCCAAACGGCGCAGGCAAAACAACCACCTTTTATATGCTGACAGGGCTTATTCCCTGTGATGAAGGCGCAATTTTCCTTGATGGTATGGATGTAACAGAAACACCATTATTCCAACGCGCACGCCTCGGGGTTGGCTATCTGCCTCAGGAATCAAGCATTTTCCGCGGGTTAAGTGTCGAGAAAAATATCCGGGCTGTGCTGGAAGTAAGCGAAAAAAACCCCGAGATGCGGGATACCATGCTGGAAGAGCTTCTGGCCGAATTTGGCATTGGCCATCTGCGCAATACGCCGGCTGTCAATTTGTCGGGGGGTGAACGTAGGCGCCTTGAAATTGCCCGCGCACTTGCCACACGTCCGGCATTTCTGTTGCTGGATGAGCCGCTTGCCGGTATTGACCCGATTGCGATTGGCGAGATTCGTGACCTGATTCTACAACTTAAAGAACATGGCCTTGGTGTGTTAATTACCGATCACAATGTCAGGGAAATGCTGAGCATTGTCGAACATGCCTATATCATCCATGATGGCGGGCTGATGATGCATGGCACGCCAAACCAAATTATCCAGCATGAAGGCGTAAGACAGGTCTATCTGGGCAGTCATTTCTCTATCTAGTGATAGCTGACTTCTTTTACCCAGCCTTCCCCATCCCAAATATAGCCAAATTCCTGCTTTGCGAGCGCATAGAATTCCTCAGGTGTGTCCGATAGCATGATAAGTGACAGCCCCAATGTCTGCCATTTTATCAGAAGCTCGTCTCTGTCTTTTGAATCCATATCTACCTTCTTCCGCCTGATGCGCAATGCCCTATAGCCTGCAAGGGCTATCTGCAAGACCGGTACCAAAGCCTGTTTTTCTGGCCTAGGCTGAGGTGTTTTTTTCTGGTGATAGCCCCTCACAGGCGTGATACTACCGGCTAGATTAACAGATTATGTTTTCGGGATGAGAGACATGGACAGAATAAAATTTTTGAAATGGGCAAGCACAGCGGCTGTATTAAGCGGAATTGTGCTGACAAATCTGAATATATTTCCATTGAACATCATCGTTCATGGCACGGGCGCGTTTGGCTGGACAGTCGCAGGCTATCTGACAAGGGACAGGGCATTGCTGACCAATTTCTGTCTGCAGTTACCAATTTTCGCGTTCGGGATTATTAATTATATGGTTGCCGGCACAGGCTAGCCTGGTACCCGCGGCCAAGAGCAGGTTGGTGGAGCCAATCGGGATCGAACCGACGACCTCTACAATGCCATTGTAGCGCTCTCCCAGCTGAGCTATGGCCCCACATGAAACCTGTCCTAGATAGCATGGCTATCATTCTTTGCTGTTGTACCCGCCCTTCACATCGGACGCAAGGGCAAAACCGCCTTATCTGGCAAGATAGTGACTAGCTGTCATCCTCATCATCATCTTCAGTATCACCATCCTGATCATCTTCTTCAGAATCAAGCACATCAATAAATTCGGCTGTGCCTTCTTCCATTTCATCATCATCATCGCCCTTTACAGCGATTAGCCCGTCATCATCTGACGGCAATGTGTCATCATCTTCAAAATTATCATCATCATCAAACTCGTCACTATTTTCTTCCAGCAACTCGTCATTACTATCGTCTGCCTTTGATGGTGCTTTTTCTTCCTGTTTTGCGCTTGCGCGGCCGCGTCTGCTTTTTAGCAGACTGTCAGGGTCAAATTCGGCATTACATGAAGGGCATGTGATAGGTGATTTTTTGAAATCGTAAAATTTCATGCCACAGGCATTACAACGTCTTTTCTGACCTAAATCTGCTGCGCTCATCTACCTGCTCCTGTCTTAAAAATATACGTTGTCACGCGAAATACCCGTAAATTGCTGAGGCTGTCAAAAGAATTTTGCACAAGAAATAAAAAAGATCAGCATCAAAGCGATAAAATCAGGGATTATTAATCTATCTGTGCAGCAAAAAATTTACTTTGCCAAATGCCTTCCATACGTGTATTACGGTGCTTTCTTTGTATCAGATTGGCATTTTGTGGCGCCAAATGAACGGCCAGCATGCCAGATAATGTTTATATGTAAGGCGTTTTAACGAAGTTATATGACCATCGTTAGCTCAACTATAACCGGATAGTTTCTTTTGACAAGCTCAGCACTTATTTCACATGCCTGTGACGGCCTGAATGGCGTTATCGATATTCCGGGCGACAAATCGGTATCTCACCGTGCGCTTATTCTGGGCGGCATGGCCACAGGTACGACCAGAATCTCCGGCCTTCTGACAGGTGAAGATGTGCTCTCGACATTGGGGGCTGTAAAGGCACTTGGTGTATCGATTAGCACAGACCCCAAAACAAATGACATATTTGTTGATGGTGTCGGCACAGCAGGCTTTATCTCGCCTGATGCACCACTGGATCTTGGCAATGCTGGCACAGGCGTCAGATTGCTGATGGGCGCGGTAGCAGGCCAGCCTGTGACAGCCGAATTT
>WTJO01000093.1 GCA_011524805.1 Alphaproteobacteria bacterium | reverse complement strand
GGCTTTGATGTATCATACAGGATAGGTGTTCCCGGATGCCCCATCTCGGCAGTACCCCAACATGGCCATGGCAGACCGTAATAGTCGCCATCAGCAGGGCCACCAACGGCCTGCAATGTTGTCTTGTCGAAGGTGTGCTGGTTTTCCATATGCAGCTTCAGACGCTCAGGTGACTGACCTGTATAGCCAATCGTCCACATACCCTTGTTAAATTCGCGGGTTACGTCTTCGATTAGTGGCTCGTCATTCGTCACAGAGATATTTCTGAACATACGATCTGCAAAGCCAAGCTTTTTGGCAAATTTGTAGATGATTGTATGATCAGGCAGTGAATCAAATGACGGATCAATAACCTTTTCACGCCACTGCAGAGAGCGGTTTGATGCTGTCACAGAACCATATGTTTCGAACTGTGTTGTTGCAGGCAGAAGGTAGACACCATCTGTTCTGTCAGACAATACAGCCGATACTGTTGGATATGGATCGATAACAACCATCAGATCCAGCTTTTCCATGGCAGTCTTCATTTCCTTCATCCGTGTCTGTGAGTTTGGAGCATGACCCCAGAACACCATCGCACGAACATTATCAGGCTGGTCCATATTGTCCTTATTTTCAAGAACACCATCAATCCAGCGAGATACAGGAATACCTTTCAGACCCATCATGGACTTTTCTTTGCCATCTGAGCCTTTAATGGTATCAAACTGACCCTTCAGCCACTCATAATCCTCGCCCCAAACGCGAGACCAGTGCTTCCATGCACCAGCTGACAGACCATAATAGCCTGGCAAAGAATGAGACAGCACACAGAAATCTGTTGCACCCTGAACATTGTCGTGACCACGGAAGATATTGGCACCGCCACCTTCTGCACCCATATTGCCAAGAGCAAGCTGAAGCGCACAATATGCACGTGTGTTGTTGTTACCATTTGTATGCTGAGTACCACCCATACACCAGATAAAGGTGCCGGGGCGGTTATTCGCCATAGTCTGGGCAACGCGGCGTAGCTGTGAGCCAGGCACACCTGTTACACGTTCGGTTTCTTCTGGTGTCCATTTGGCCACTTCTTCAAGTACATCTTCCATGCCGTAAACGCGCTGGCGGATAAATTCCTTATCTTCCCAGCCATTTTCGAAGATATGCCACATAATGCCCCAAATCAGCGCAACGTCTGAACCTGGACGGAAGCGGACATATTCATCAGCATGGGCTGCTGTTCTTGTGAAGCGTGGGTCACACACAATCAATGGCGCGTTATTCTGTTCTTTTGCCTTCAAAACGTGCAGCAAAGACACAGGATGCGCTTCTGCAGGATTGCCACCAATAATGAAAATCGCACGTGAATTGTGGATATCATTATATGAGTTTGTCATGGCGCCATAGCCCCATGTATTGGCCACACCTGCAACAGTTGTTGAGTGACAGATACGTGCCTGATGGTCACCGTTATTTGAGCCCCAGTAAGCATATAGCTTTCTGAACAGATAGGCCTGTTCGTTATTATGCTTTGCAGAGCCCAGCCAGTAGACTGAATCTGGCCCTGATGAATTGCGGATATCCAGCATCTTGCTGCCGATTTCCTCAATCGCATCATCCCATGACATGCGTGTCCATTTGCCACCAACAAGCTTCATCGGATATTTCAGACGACGCTCGCCACTAGCAGTTTCACGCACAGACGCCCCTTTGGCACAATGCGCACCAAGGTTAATCGGGCTGTCCCATCCTGGCTCCTGGCCTGTCCAGACGCCATTACTGACCTCTGCCATGACCGTACAACCAACAGAACAATGGGTACATACTGTCTTTTTGATCTGTGCTGCCCCTGCAGTCACAGCCTGTGCGGGCTTAATACTCGTGCCCACAAATGCAGATGCCGCAGCCACACCCCCGATTGCAAGACCTGAACCTTTCAGGAATGCACGGCGGTCAACAGCCTTTTCGGCAATCTTGCCAACGAAAGACGCTGACTGGGGGCCTCTCGCTACCCCTGACGCTTTCTTTCTAAGCATAGTATCCTCCTTCGAGAAATTGACATTAAATCCTAACCAACCAGTCCCTTAATACTAGAAGCGGGCAAGCTGATAGAACGCCTTTACATGTTCGGTTTCCTGATAATCACCAGATGAAACCTCACTTTTATCTGAAGCGTGCGCAGTTGAGCTAGCTGCTACTGCCCCTGCCGCCGCACCAAGTGCTGACAGCTTCAGGAAGTCACGGCGACCCGTCTGCTCTGCTTCTGTTTTTTTGGTTTCCATTTGCATTTCCTCCAAAATTTACCTTACCTGCCCCTAAAGACAGGCTTGGTCTGTTTTAGGCCAGAGGCGTCTCGCTACTCTGACCCGCTCATACTGAAAGCCTGGCTTTCAATATCCATGAATATGCGCCCCATCGTGCCGACAGGTGCATAAAAAACGGCTGTCTTGGCGGCCTCTAGGTCAGAGAAAAACAACCCTGCCCACGGCGCCAGATGTTTATTGAAGAAATTCGCCTGCTCTGAGACGCTGAAGGGGCGTCCGAAAGCACCTGTGATAAGACCAGCCATCATATCGCACAGGCTGGCAATATGATCTTCGGGATCTTTCACATCATCGGCGCGCGCCATGCCTATCTGCGCCATATCTTTACGCAGGTTAGCAAGCGGCTTTTCATTAAGAAATCCTGTGAGGTAGTAAGAGCAATAGGGCAATAATTCGCCACGGCCTACGCCGATAAACACATCTACATATTCTGCTCTGATTTTTTCAAGCGCCATTTCCTGCGCAAGGTATGACAAAGTCGCACTAGCCTTGCCAATAGGCGTATCGTCCCCTGACAGTTCGGCGACAGACGCAATCAGCTCTTTATTTGGCTCAGCACGCAAAAGCCCCGCCAAAAATGCATACATGTTGGCGCGGAGAATATCTTCGTCTGCAAGACTATTATTTGGACTGGTGTTCACGTTCAATACTACCCCCAAATAAAAGTAAACCTGTTAACCCTGTCCAAGTAAAGCCCTAACCATCCACCATCCGGAAAAGATCGCCTTATATGTTTCGTATTAGAAAGTTCTTAAAAAGTATCATCAATATTGGGCCGGCCAGTCCTGCCATGCTGTAAATCGCAGTCCGATGCCTCTGCCATAGCCAGACGCGCCTAGGCTATGTTTCTGTTTTTACGATGTTTATTTATTTTTTTCGTACAAACACCATACGCCGTGGTTGCGGCTTGGGCAGTGTGTCTGCCAAGGCGATATCATCTGGCTGGTGGTTCTGGGGGGAGGCAGCCTGCCCATCAGAACTAGCCTGTGTGAACGGCGCGTGATTTTCTGTTTGCGGCTGTACTATCTGCTCAGAGGCAGTGATTCTGTGGTCTTTCCGATCCGGAGGAGCTAGCTGCTGTGGTTCGGACGGTGTTTTGTCAGCCTTGTCATGCGAATCATCCGAGCTCGCCACCTCAACGGTCTCATCGGCTGGCTCATCTGCTTCATTATATGTCACATCCAGCGTCTGTTCAGGCACTGCTTCGCTATCTTCATCCTTATCAAGAAACAGCTTGTCAAAATAGCCTTTCCCTACCTGATAGGCTGTTTTCATATCTGGTATAACAGTAGCGGCATCAGTATAATCCTCGCCATATTCAACCATCTCGTCAGCAAATCGGAATAACGGGTTGATACGCCATAGCCGGCGCATGGCCAGCTGTCTTATCCTGTCTGGCAGAGGACGCGAGAAATAGCCATCCAGCTGTTCTGGTGTCTCGCATTTATCAGGATGCATCAGCTCATAGCGCTCACATAGCGCATCATCAGACAGCGCCTGCTCATCTTCAGTTTCTTCCAGTATAAGCGACGGTTCATCAGCCTGTGCTGCATCAGTAATATCTTCCTGCCCGTCATCTATGGTGGGCTGAGTTGCCTCACGCGAAGACGCCTTTCGCCGTGACCAGCGCGACAGAAAGGGCTGGTCTTCGTCATCAGGATGCTGGGTCTGGTCTTTTCTACTCATATTTCTGTTCTGTCATATGTGAGGCGTTTTCTGT
The DNA here is from genome assembly GCA_011524805.1 of Alphaproteobacteria bacterium. Taxonomy (GTDB): domain Bacteria; phylum Pseudomonadota; class Alphaproteobacteria; order Puniceispirillales; family Puniceispirillaceae; genus WTJO01. The sequence goes on along the minus strand of WTJO01000093.1, from coordinate 11,669 downwards.
AGGCGTTGTCCGGTGACGTGGCTACTGATAGGTTCGTTTCACACGGCTATCGCCGCCCCGTATCTCAAGCTCGTCAATTCTGGCCTTATCGCGCTTACGCTTGACGAATTTTTCAGGCTTGAAATAGGTTTCAACAAATTCTGTTGCCAGTTCTGCCATCGGGCCAGCCAGCGGTAATTTGACCACCTGATCTTCGCCACAATCTTCATAATCCTGAATCGTGTAGGGTGACAGGCTGACCTCGACAAGCATCATCTCTGAGACGGCGTCATCTTCATCATCTTCATCTGCAGAGGGTCTGAGGACAATATAGATTGACGGGTCGGATGATTGCAGATTTTCGGCATAGGCCTCTGCTTCGGCATGATGTAAATCTATCTGGATGTCTGCCATAAAAAGCGTTCCATCCCCATCGTCTGCCTGTGCATTATGAAGCGGCATTAGCGGCACATAGCCAAGCGGTACAGCACCATCCCCCGCCTGCCATTTCTGGGGCAGTAAATCATGAATGACCCACCTATGATCAATCCATGGATTATCTACCGGCTGTTTCTCACAGATGACCCGTACGCCATATAGAATATGTCTATCCATTGCTATCCCTGCCAGAAGCAAAATCGTCTACAATATCCCCCACGCTAGTCCGATCTTATATTTGCTTCCAGTCCTTTTTTCACAAATGCTATGGCTTTTTCACATTTGCCATATACATTAACAGTCAGGAAATAACAGGCGAATAAAACAATGTCAGAAAAAAACCAATCGGCTCCGCGCCATCTTTTATGTAGTTGTGGCAATTCAATGAATATAGATGCCAAGGCCATTTCGGATGCGCTTGGCTATGATACGCCTCTGGCTGTACATCACAGCCTATGCACAGAACAGCAGGATATTGTAACAGAGCATCTTGCCCAGAATAGCCAGCCTGTCACCATTGCCTGTACGCAATATCAGGCGCTATTTTCAGCCCTTGCCGAAGAGCAGAACAGCGCCGAGCCTGTGACTGTCAATATTCGCGAGCAGGCAGGCTGGACAACAGATAAAGCATCAGCATCAGCAAAAATGGCAGCGCTGATTGCCCATGCAGATGCTGAACCGCCAGAGGTAAAATTACTGTCACTTACCTCTCACGGCAGATGCCTGATTTACGGAGGCGGTGCCGCAGGGCTGGAACTTGGCCAGAAATTAAGCGGCGCATTAGGGGTTACAGTGATGCTTAATCCCGATGATGCAGATATTCTGCCTGATGCCTATGGCTTTGCTGTGGCACAGGGCGTAATCGCCAAAGCATCAGGGTCATTCACCAATTTTACCCTGACGATTAACCAGTTTGCCGAGATGCTGCCGCATAGCCGCGATGAAGCGCTATTTGCGCCAAGTGCAGATAATGTAGATACAGAATGTGACCTGATTATTGATCTTAGTGGTGGTACGCCGCTATTTACCGGCTGGCAGAAACGTGATGGCTATTTCAGGGCAGATAGCAATGATGTGCTGAAACTCCAGCAGATAGAAGCAGATGCAGCAGAGATGATCGGCGGGTTTGAAAAGCCGCTTTATGTGAATTTTGATGATGCGCTATGTGCGCATACCCGTAACGGGCTGACAGGTTGTACCAGATGTCTGGATGTCTGTCCGGCTGGCGCAATCACCAGCCTTGGCGATTCGGTTACGATTGATAGCGGTATTTGCGGTGGCTGCGGAATGTGTGGCGCGGTCTGCCCATCTGGTGCGGCACAGACAGATTTTCCGGCTATTTCAGATCAGCTTGCCCAGATAGATTTGCTGGCCCGCACCTATCAGGCGGCAGGCACAAAATCATCTAGAGCGCCGTGGTTGCTGTTACATGATACCAGCTATGGAGATGAGCTGATTGCGATGGTATCACGATTTGGTGACGGCCTGCCTGCCAATCTGATCCCCTATAAAATGCATAGTGTCGGACGCACAGGCCATGATATGCTGGTTGGTGCTGTCGCCGCAGGCTTTGAGCGTATCATTGTGCTGGTAAACCCGAACAGACCAGATGATATGGGCTGCATCACCGAGCAATTTGCGCTTGCATCAGCCCTGCTGGAAGGGGCTGGTATCAAATCCGAAGACAGATTCCAGATGCTTGATGACGCTGACCCACAACGTATTTCGGATCAGATAAATACCCAGCCAAAGCTGGCAAAATACACGTCTGCACGAATTGTCCCGCTAGGCGCGCCCCGCGCGATTACCAGACTGGCGATGCGCGCATTGGCAGCCGCCAACAACGCAAAAGAGGATGTGATCAGCCTGCCTGATGGCGCACCGTATGGGCGGGTAGATATAGATACAGATAACTGCACTATCTGCCTGTCATGTGTCGGGGCATGCCCTGCTGGCGCCTTGCAGGATAATCCGGATGCGCCGCAATTGCTGTTCCGTGAAGATGCCTGTCTGCAATGCGGTATCTGTACTGTGACCTGTCCTGAAAAGGTGATTAAGCTGGTGCCGCAATTTAATCTGGCAGATACAGCAATGGCGACCGAACTGATCATCGAAGATGAACCATTTCACTGTAATGGCTGTGGTAAGGCCTTTGGCACTACCAAATCTATTGAAGCTGTGATTAAGCGGCTCTCAGGCCATAGCATGTTCCAGCAATCTGGCAAACTGGATATGCTGAAACTATGCGAAGACTGCCGCGTAGATGCCATCTTCAGCCATGATGACAAAATGGCAGATGTTGGCGAGCGCAAAAAGCCGCGCACCACAGATGATTATCTGAACTAGGCCTTATCTGGTGATTAACTGACTGGCTAAGGGCTGCTAGCTGTTGGCAAGCGGCAGATTGGCAAGCAGATTTTGAGGCTTTGCCTGAATAACACCAGCCTTGTTCATGCTTAACGCCAGATAGACAGGCTTATGTTTCATCTGTTCTGAAAATCCTGACTTGGCCTCCAGCCTGAACAGGCACAAAATCTGTTTCAGCTGATCTTCTGACACAGGCTGGCCATGATATAGCGCATTCAGTATAGCGGAAGAATCGCTATCCAGCCCAATATGCCATGACCATTCTTCATCATCTATTTTCTGCATCGGGGTGACTGTTACCTTGATCTTGAGGAAATGATAAACCCATTTCTCAAGCACCCGCGCCAGCGCATCACTGCCGGGCTGGGTAAATGCAATATCTATGGCCGTATCAAAATTATCCGACCTATCCCAATAGGCATCCTGTGTCTCACGGGTCAGGATCTCAATCTGCACATCTTCGGGTCTGTCCTGTCCGCCTGCCAGACGCTGGGAATCTGCCTGCATCTGCACGACTGTCTCGTCAGCTACCATAATCCGTCCATCTTCTGCTGTGACAGACTGGCTACGGAACAGGATTTCTGCGGCGCGCAGATGCATCGGCTCTGTCTCATGGGTCAGGATATCACGCATAATAATATGACAAATCTGGTTCACAAATAATGGCGGAAATGAAATTTCGGCACCACCGGCAATGGCCATATAGGCAGATTCGAGGCTGGCGTGGCTGCCCAGAAATTCTCTGAGCCGAAGCACTGCCCGATAATTATCAATAATATCGGGGTCAGCCATCGCAGATAGCTCATCTTCTGTTACCGCGGCAAAGGGATGTTCTGTCAGCTTGGCATGAAGCGCCCTTTCAGCCGGACAGGATTCTTCAACCAGCGCAAGTTCTGGTCGCTGAAAATAGGCTGTCATAAAATCAGTGCCAGCCAGTAAATGTCCCTCAGAATCCCTGTCACATAAATGCCAGCCAGAGGTCAGCCAGAAATCAAGTGCCGCTAACGTCATCTTGGCCTCTCTTCTTCTTCATCAATAATTGTCCAGATTTGCTGTTCTGCGCATGAATCAGCCTTGGCGATAGAACGAAAGCTCTCTTTAATGCCCTGTTCTGACAGGCTGCGGGTGATGCTCAGCAAGGTGCCTGTCTTATGTTCAGAGCAGATATCTGCCATAAAGTCGATTTCTTCCTGTGCCGCATGCCGTGCATCATTATGTGATGGCGCACCAAAATCATCAACAAACCGGCTGGCCAGTGTCTGAACCAGCTCGTCACATATCTCTTCACTGGCCGAAGCTACTGTAACCAATGTTGAAAAGCCAAAGCTGGACAGTCCCAGAAATCCGTTTGCAAATGCCTGTCTGGTTTTACCCACCAGCGCATCTTCTGATATGCCGGCAAACATGAAACTGCCAGAGATAGCCCATTCACCTTCTTCGGCTGTGCTGTCAAAAATATTCAGATCAGAGGAGTCAAACCGGATAGTACGCGCAAGTTTCATAGCCATCAGCATTATTCCAGTTCTGCAAGTCCGGCTCTGCCAAACAGCTCTGATGCCTCTGCTAGCGGTATAGCGCGCACAGCCCCACCTTCGGATAGCAGACCTGCACCTTCATCATCAATGCCGACAAATGTTATCTGGCCGCCATTCTGGCTGGTCAGTGTCTTGTCATCTTCAATCCGGTTAAGCCATTTTTCATGCACTGGCCTAAAGCCCTCTTCTTCCCATTGATGCACCCATACCAGAAAGTGCCGACAGCTTGATTCAAGCAATCTTGTGCGCGAGATAAAGCCGCCACCTTCTTCTGCCAGTGATGTATTGGCCATCCGGTATTCGGTATCATGGTTGGTATCTGCAAATGCCAGCCGAACCTGTGCAGATACGACCAGCCAGTCAGGAATATCACTGGCGGGATTGTTCGTGGGAGCCATCGCCATCCGCACAATGCCGGCATGACCACGATTAAACAGGATATTGCCCGGAAAACTGTATCTCACTCCTACTTCGGGCGGGGCAAGCGCACCAATGGCATCACCAACAGCATTCATCATGGTATAATGCATCTGCTGGGCGCGGGCAGCCGGCACTTCGGGGGCAAGTGTTATGGCCATATCCAGCACATGGGCGGCCTGTGAATAGCAGACCAGCCCAACCTCGCCAGCCGCCGCCCTGCTTATGGCCTTTGCCAGCACATCTGTGCCAGCCTCCATCGCCTCAGACCGAAGCAGAGGCGGCAATTGCGGGGCTTCATTATCTGTTGCAGGAACATCTTCATAATACAGATTCATTGTTTATTCCTCTGAGCCTATTCTTAACAGGCCTATTCCTCTGCTGTAATTTCCTGATCCAGACCAGCCTTGCCGATCAGCTTTTTTGCTATATCATGATAGGTTCTGGCCTGCAAACTATCAGGTTCCGAAATAACAACCGGCATGCCTGAATCAGCACCCTTGCGAATGGATAGCGATAGTGGCATTTCGGCAAGCAGTTCAATTCCGCGTTTTTGGGCTTCCTTGGCAACACCGCCTTCCCCGAATATATGGTCTGTCCGGCCACAATCAGGGCATTCCCAAATTGCCATATTCTGCACCATCCCCAGCAGAGGCACACCCGCCTTGTCAAACATGGTCACCGCCTTGATAACATCAAGCAGGGCAATATCCTGAGGGGTTGATACAATTACCGCGCCTGTCAGATTGACCTGCTGGGCAAGCGAAATCTGGATATCGCCAGTGCCGGGCGGCAAATCAATAACAATCACGTCAAGCTCGCCCCATGCTACAGCATTCAGCATCTGCGTCAGTGCAGACTGCACCATAGGCCCGCGCCAGATCATGGCCGTATCATCTGGCACCAGCAAGCCCATGCTCATCAGCTTGATGCCATAATTTTCAAGTGGTGCGACCATCTCGCCACCTACCGCCGGCGGCTTGCCGCTCACCCCCAGCATGCGTGGCTGTGAGGGGCCATAGACATCTGCATCAAGCAGACCAACCTTCAGCCCTTCCAGCTTCAGCGCAATCGCCAGATTGACCGCGGTGGTGGATTTGCCAACCCCGCCCTTACCAGAACCGACAGCGATAAAGCGTTTGACTTTGGATTCCAGCACCTTTTCAGCGACTGGCGTTTCATCCTGAGTGCCGCCAGCATGTGGCGAGCGCGTTTCATGGGCAGTAAGGATCACCGCCGCACTGGTAACCCCGTCAAGTTCACGCACCATCTGTTCTGCTTTTTCACGCAATGGCTCAAGCGCGGCCACCCTGTGAATAGGCACTTCTAGGATGATATTTACATTACTGTCTTTAATATCAACTGAGGCAACCAGCCCAAGCGAGACAATATCCCTGTCCTGACTGGGATCCTGAAGACCGGACAGACAGTCCGTTATCTGTTCCTTGCTAAGCGCGGCAGACATATCGTGCTAATCACCGTTTTGAGGTGTGGCAATCTGTGCAGATATTGTATGGCTAAAGCCAAGCTCTGCAATGTCAATCTTGGCTGTTATATCCAGCTGGCTATCTGCAGGCAATGTACCTGACGCTACCGCATCAGCCAGTGCCGCCTCCAGTTTCTGGTGCGTTGTCACCCCAAGCGCCTTAAGAAATTTCCGCATGGATATTTCTGCTGGCGTCATATCGGCCATATCTTTTTTTGGTTTTTGCTGTTCCGACATTATCTTTCCTTATAGTTCGGTTTTGAAAATTCAGCTCTGCCCTACTCATCTAGTCAGAATTTTGCGGCAGGCAACTGGTCAATAAAGGCAAGAAGATTCTCAACCTCGTCAACTGACAGGGTGATAGGCTTCACAAAGGCAGGCAGACTCTCTGGCCGCTCTTCTGTTACGCCCTCAACATTCACAACAGCCGGATGAGGTGGCAATATGAAAAAGATTTCAAATCGCTCTTTCCAGTCTGCCATGGTTTTAATCGCGCCAAATGACGGGGTTGAGCCAATACCGCCATATTTATTCATATCGCCAACCACATGGCATCTGGTGCAATGCTGGCGGGCAATCTGTTTGCCTGCATCAACATCTGCGGCTATTGCAGGTGCCGATATGCCGGAAATCAGCCACAGCATCATTGCACCAGCCAGCATATAGACAGCCATCACCTCTCCAAACGGAGTTTTGCCGCACACGCCCGCAGAAGGTACGTTATTATTAAGCGCATTGTGTGGTCTGTCCATAAGCTCCTCCCTGTTCTGAACGTATTTATCGACTGATACAATTATGGACTGGCACTATTGCCTGCGCGTTCAGGCGCTAGACAGTGGGGTCAGCCAGATGCTCTCTTAACATGTCTTTATATTGCGCTGTCATATGGTCAACAAAACTCTCTTGGTCATCTGCCTCAATCACATTTTTACCAACATGGGCAGCATATCTGGCGCTGGCATATAGCATCACAAATTGCAGCTCAGTTGCCAGCACCTTTTTATTGCGGTTATTAGCCAGCGAAATAAACTGGTCTGCCAGCTTGATAAAACTTTCTTCATCCAGCCGCCCATCAGCGTTTACAGCCACGCGCTGATGCCAGAGCGGAAAATTAGGTTTGTCATTTTGTGTCATATGTATCTGTGCCCTGCTCACTGTCTGTTGCCTGCTAGCATAATGCTAGCGCGTTTTTTATGATTTTCAATTTGATGATGTGTCTTTATCTGCTAGCAGGGCTTTATCCTCTGCCTGATGCGCTTCCAGCCACTGCAATAGCGGTTCTGCCTGCCTGTCTATGGCTGTTTTCATCTCCCAATATCGTTTGATCAGTTCTCTGCCTTCGGGTGTCAGGCTGGCACCGCCTCTGCCTGTCCCCCCTCTTCTGGTGGTAAATAGCGGTACCTTAAATCCCTGCTGGGTAGATTTCAGCAAAAACCACGCCCGCCGGTAATCCATACCCATTGCGTCGGCGGCCGCGCTGATAGAGCCTGTTCTGTCCACAGCCTCCAGCAATTCAATCTTGCCAACACCAACAGTTTCATCGGCAATAAATAATTTCAGCCTTAGACCCGGCCTGCCACTTTCGTTCTGCTGGCCTGCAGCCTGTTTATGTCTGTTATCGTTATGTTGCATGACCAGCCTGATACATTTTCTTTCAGCCTTACGCCTGAAGATTTGCTACATTATATTTTCAAAAAATCATTTGACCTCTAATATGATCAATATTACATATCGGGAATATGACTGCAAATATGTTCAACTTGTCATATCGGTATAAACAGCCTTTAGTGCAACAATACTTCACTGGTCATGTCAAGGAATAAGGGTAGCTCAGATGACAGGTTTTTTTCTTCCAGATAGAACGCTTTCTGCAGGCTGGGTGGCAGGCATCATGTTATGGTTTGCAGTTCTGCCAGCTATGGCGTCCGAGGCTATTATTGTACAGTCTACAACATCTACCCAGAATTCAGGGCTATATGACTATTTATTACCACTGTATCAACAGCAGACTGCCAACCAGGTTCATGTTGTAGCGGTAGGCACAGGTCAGGCAATAAAAAACGCCAAAAATTGTGATGGCGATGTGCTGCTGGTTCATTCAAAGGCAGATGAAGAACAGTTTGTAGCGTCAGGCTTCGGGGTGAGGCGCTATGATGTGATGTATAATGATTTTGTCATTCTGGGGCCAGATGAAGACCCCGCTGATATTGCCAGCGCATCAAACATCAAACAGGCGCTTGCCAGAATAGCTGCATCTCAAAACCGGTTTATCTCGCGCGGAGATGATAGCGGCACCCACAAGGCAGAATTGCGCTTCTGGCGTGGCGCAGAAATTGCGCCTGCACAGCAAATGGGACAATATTATCTTGAGGCAGGACAGGGCATGGGCGCAACGCTGAATATGGCGGTGCAGCTTGGCGGCTATGTGATCTCGGACAGAGCGACATGGCTTGCCTTTGGCAACAGGCAAAACCATAATATTCTGTTTGAGGGCGACAGAGCCCTGTATAACCAGTATGGCGTGACCATGGTCAGCCCCGACAAATGCCCCTCAACCGCCACAGAACAGGCACGTATATTTGTTGACTGGCTTATCTCGGAGGCTGGACAGGCGGCCATCAACAGCTATAACGTTAACGGACAGCAGTTATTTTTTGCGAATGCAAAATAACTGCTGAACAGAAATATCAGGAGTTGGTATTTTGGCAGAACAGGCAGAACAGGCAGAAGAACAGGGCAAGGCAGAATTTCTGCCGTTATGGCCTACATTATTTATGTCGGTTATATTACCCGGACATGAATCCGCAAATGGTGTGCTGAGCACTATCGTGATGCAGGATAATGCCGAACAGGAACAGATGACAACAAATTATCTGGAGCAGAATTTTTTTGCATCAGACCATCCGGCCATTGGCTGGCTGGTGCAATGCTGTCAGCATGGTGTGGCAGAATATGTGCGGGCTAGCGGGATGGGGGCTGTGCCCGAATTTAGCTTGCAGGCATGGCCAAATGTAAATTTCAAAGGTGATTATCACAATCTGCATAATCACCCCCATTCCTGGTTGTCTGGCACCTATTATCTGCATGTGCCTGACCAGTCACAGGCAGAAACATTCCGTTCTGATTTGAACCCTGCATCAATCAGCTTTTTTGATCCACGTGGTGCGGCCAATATGACAGCTATCCGCAATGACGGGCAGTTTGACCCTGAATATCGGCGCACCCCGCGTGCAGGCGAGCTGTTTTTATGGCCATCATTTCTGTATCATCTGGTACATCCCAATCTGGTTGACGAGCCGCGCCTATCAATTTCGTTCAATGTTGTGTTATCCTCGACAGCAAAGCATCTCTGAGCCTTCCGTTCTGGCAACAGGATGTAGCAACAGACAACAGGCTAGCTATGACAGAACAGACAGATTATCAGCTTCCGGCACCACTGAAAGACAGGATCAGCTTTAATCAGGACGGGCTGGTGCCTGCGATTGCACAACAGCATGATACAGGCGAGGTGCTGATGATGGCATGGATGACAGCTGAAACGCTGGCAGAAACACTGGCAACCGGCAGAGCCTGTTATTATTCGCGCTCACGCAATGCCTTCTGGCGCAAAGGTGATACATCAGGCCATATCCAGCTAGTCAAATCTGTTCATCTGGACTGTGATGGCGATACAATTTTGCTGAAGATAGACCAGCATGGTGCCGCCTGTCATACAGGCGAGAAAAGCTGTTTTTTCACGCCCATCGACATAACAGACATACCGGCAGAGTAACGCCATGATCACCGCTAGCAAAGAAATCATCTGGCACCTTACCTGTTCTGACTGCCACCATTACTGGACAGCACCGACAATGGATGAGCGCAACAGCCCTGCCCGCAGGCAATGGCACTGCCCGCTATGTGGCACAAAAAGTGAGTGTGTCGAGGCTGAAACTGTCCCCACAGATGACAACTAATCGCTACCAGATACTGTTGCTAGTCATCTGCACGACAGCTATAGGTGCGCTGACAACTAAGTGAAGGGGACAGGCTGACAACCTCTTCTTCATCACCACGCCCCTGTTTGCGATAGACGCACATGCGCGAGCCGGTATCTTTATCAATATACTGATCTCTTAGACGGCAGATCACAGCAAGCTTTGTTGGCTGGACAGCTTTACGTCTGCATTTTGCAGGCTCTCTGCCCATGATGGTCTGGGGCCAGACAAGACGCAGATTGTCCCATAAGGTGCAATGGGTCCGTTCTGGGTCGTGCTCATAGATTCGCCCTTCGGCAAGGGCGCTCTGGCCATAGCAAACTAACAGCACCACACAAATCATTATTTTTCTGACCATCTTGTCCTCTTGTGCATGAGAGCATCTGCTACAGTATATAATCTAAATTAGCATTTCTTGCAAAATAGCTGAAAATAATACCAGATAACGACCTGATAACCCTGCTCTGTAGTTTTTCGGGATTTCTTTATCCGGTCGGCATTGTGATTAAACAAAACCGCGATATTGCCGTTTTTTATGTCATCAAAAGGTTAATTCTGTCATCATCGAATTTAATTAGAAAATTCTAATATGACAGAAACAGAGTAACAGAGCTGGTTCTGGGCACATAAATTGTAGAGGGCGAGATGAAAAAACTGATTACATTATGTGTGCTCATTATGGGGTCATCCCTTTTGTCAGCCTGTCAGTTCTTTATAGATGACAGGTCTGAAGCGCTTATGGTTGTCTCAGTCGACGAGTGGGCTGAGGCAACACATAAAGCGGCGTTACATGACGAAGCCGAGCAACGCCAGGCCATGCCAATGCCGATGCCGGGTTCTGAGATGATAAGCTTTACCAATAATGCTGATGCCTATCTTGCAGGGTGCCGTTCTTTGGGCATTATCGAAGTGCATCATTATGGTAGCGAAGACGAAGCGATGATATTGATGCGCAACGAAGCTGTGAAGCTGGAAGCAACAGCGATTGTACCGCTTGATTTCTACCAGGATAAATCTGCCGAACAGTCAGACGCAAAGAAGCTGAGTTTCATGAAAGGGCGTGTTGTAAGATGCCCTGCCAAACCAGATGAAACAGGAGCATGACGTCATGGGAAAGCTAGTTAATCTTAGAAAGTACCAGTCAGAAGCTGATTTCGATAATGTTGATTTTGAGTCAATGGCAGAGCTATACCCAGAGGTGCATAATATTGAAGCGCTGACGATTGAAATTGACAAAATGCTGACAACGCTGGCAAACGACCAGCCCATTCCGCAGGCAGTTGCGATGGCTGCGGGCCGCTATGCTGCCTTCAGCCTGTTCCAGAAACATGGGCGCGCCGAAGCTCTTGCCTTTTTTGAAGATTGTATCCAGACAGCAGAAATCTGTGAAGATATATTGAAGGAAATTGAGCCGCCTTCTATCTAGGTTTGTGGCACCTTCCGGATAATTTTACCAGAAATATCAGCCCC
>WTJO01000210.1 GCA_011524805.1 Alphaproteobacteria bacterium | reverse complement strand
TTCATTGACTGTCCACCATCTCTGGGTGTTCTGACGGTAAATGCCATGGTTTCAGCTGATAGGGTGCTGGTGCCGCTTCAATGTGAATTTTATGCGCTTGAAGGTCTGTCCCAGCTGATCAGCACGGTTGAGCTTGTCCAGAAAGGGTTGAATACTGCGCTTGGTATGCAGGGCATCATCCTGACCATGTATGACACACGCAATAAATTATCAGAATCAGTCGAAGCAGATGTCCGGGACTATTTTGGCGAGCTGGTCTATAACACTATCATCCCGCGCAATGTGAGGGTGTCGGAAGCGCCATCTTTTGGCCAACCTGTATTGATGTATGATATAAAAAGCAGTGGCGCACAGGCCTATGCTGCGCTGGCAGCAGAACTTTTACAGCAAGAAGGCTTAGCATGACCTCCAAACCACCAAAGCAGCCAGCCATAGGCGGCGGTGCGAAATCAAAAACATCTTCAAAGCGGCTAGGCAGAGGATTATCTACCCTGCTGGGCGATAACGCGTCCGTAGCTGCGGGCACCGGCGCCTCGCAGCGGGATAATACGGCGCAGATGGCCGGTCAGCCGGCACCCATGCAATCTGTGCGCTCTATTGCGATTGAGCGAATTGAGGCAGGTCCATGGCAGCCGAGGCAGATATTTGAGCCAGAAGCACTGGGAGAACTGGCACAATCCATCAGGCTGAAAGGCATTATTCAGCCAATTTTGCTGCGTCCGCATCCGGAGCTGGAAAATCGTTATCAGCTTATTGCAGGTGAAAGACGCTGGCGTGCCGCCCAGCTTGCCTCGTTGCATGATATTCCGGCCATTATCGAGCCATTCACAGATCAGGATGCTTCGGAGCTTGCGCTGATTGAAAATATCCAGCGTCGCGATCTGACAGCCATAGAAGAAGCGCACAGCTATCGTATGCTTATCGAAACACATAATTACACACAGGATGCGCTTGCCGATATTGTCGGTAAATCACGCTCGCATATCGCCAATTTAATGAGATTGCTAAATTTGCCAGCCTCTGTTCAGGATATGGTGATGCAGAATATCCTCAGCATGGGTCAGGTACGGCCGCTTATCGGGCGTGATGATGCTGAACAGCTGGCCAGAATGATTGCCGCAAAGAAATTATCTGCACGTCAGGTTGAATCGCTCATCGCCAAATCGGGTGGCAAAGGCAGTAGCAAACAGACAGCTAAACCTGAAAAATCTACTGATATCAAGGCATTAGAGAAACAGGCACAGATTGATCTAGGGATCAGGATGACACTTGACTGGCAGGATGATGCAGAAACAGGAACCTTATCTCTTCGCCTCACATCACTTGATCAGCTTGACGATATTCTTGCCAGACTTGGCATCAAGACCGGTTGATAGCCTCTGTGAGCCTGCACTGATAACAGGGTTAACGTGAAAATGCCCGTGCGCGTAGACAGATACCGAGCAGTATTTGGCCTGTAACAGCAAGCTGATTTCCCCCCTGACCTGATTTCAGGCTAATTTCAAGTGATAGCAGTTTGGCAATCGCATCATCAACGGCCCCTTGTGGCCAGCATGTAACCTGCCGTTCAATGACTGGCTTGATTTTGAAGTGAAGCCGTGGCCGCAAATCAGATAATTTACCTACATCTATTTTGCCGGAAGGCAGATGGGTAAGCTGCATCGCGCGAAACAGCCCCATAAGTTGGCGTATTATGGCAATTGGCTGGACAGCCTCACGTCTAAGCCGCGCAAAATGGGCATTAAACTGCACCACATTACCGCTTATAATTGCCGCGCTAAGCATATCTGTCTCCAATGCAGCGCTATCCCCTAGCAGGCTGTCACATTGTGCAGCTGTCAGGGTGCCGCCCTTGCCAACAAACAGGCATAATTTTTCAAGCTCCATCCGGCTGGCCTGTCTGTCCGCACCTAGCCTACTCTGGATAATCTGCATAGCATCCGGCTCTGCCGTAATCTGAAATTCTGAAAATACTGCCTGTGCCAGCTGTGCGAGGCCACGGCTATCATCTGGATAGCACCCGATTGAGGCAATATGTTTGGCACCATCACAGAATTTCACCAGAGGATGCAAAGTATTCACATTATGGGCGCGAATAATTAACCGTGCTTCTGTGTCCATATGTTCTGCGGCCAACTGGACAGCTTCTTTCATCTCGCCCCCCTGTCCTGACAGTACTACAACGCGCCTGCCGCCAAGCATGGGCAGGGCATTAAGAGAATCAACCAGAAGGCTGGCCTCTTTGCCAACCTGCTCAGACGATAATGTTGTCAGGGCAAGTGGGTCATCTTCAGAGGTGTGAAAATGGGCAGTAAGCTGCTGCGCGCGCTCTGCCATCAGGCCAGAATCTGCGCCGTAAAGCAAAAATATAATATGATCTGATTTTGGCCTGTTTAGGATGCCCTGAATATCTCTGGGGCTGATTTTCATTGTTCTGTCTGGGAAAGCTCACTCTGTGAGGGATACAGAATAAGCTTGTTGATAACCTTTTCTGCCAGATTACCTGCCAGCCTTTCGGTCACGAATTTCTGGGATTTCTGCTGTCCATAATAGGCGCTAATATTACCTGAGGCAGCTCTTGATACCACAGAGCCTTTATAGACTTCCTTGTCATCTTCAAGACGAATCAGGGAAAAGCGGATCGACATGGTTGAATTTTTCAATGTAGAGTGCGCGCCACGTACTGACAGGGTAGATGTTGATGTACCTGAAAGACTGTAATCAAGCCGGTATTTTTTCTCGACACCCTCATCCAGTATCATGGATTGAAAACGCTGGTTGAATAGCTGATCTAGACGTTTCACAGGCTGTTTCAAAGCAATTGAGCTGATAAACTGGTTCGCGCTGGTCTGATCAAAAACGGCAGGGCTGGTACATCCTGATAATGATATGGCTATCAGCCCTGCGAGTGATGCGCCCAGCAGACCGGCAACAGCCCGTCTGAGCTGTCCAGATATATTTTGGCGAGCAGACAAAATGAATCTGCGCATATCAGATAACAACATTGATAATCCTGTCTGGCACAACAATAACCCGTTTTGGAGATTTTCCTTCAAGATAGCGGATAACGGTTTCATCCTGCAAGGCTTTGTCTTCTGCAAACTGTTTGTCACATCCTGCCGGCAGAGTAAGCTTTGTTCTTAGCTTGCCATTAATCTGGACGGCGATCTCGATTGAATCTGCTACCAGCCAGCTTGCATCAGCCTCAGGCCATGGTGCGTCACATACCAGCCCGTCTCCGCATACCTGCGCCCAGATTTCTTCTGCAATATGTGGCGAAAACGGAGAAATAAGTATCGCCAGATGCCGCATCGCATAGCTTTTTAGCTGTTGTGCGGTGCTATCATTGTCTTTTAAATCTGTAATCGCGCCCACCAGCACATGGAAATGGGCAACACATCTGTTAAAGGCAAACCGTTCAATATCTGTAGATATGTCATCTATCGCCTTATGTGTTGCCCTGATCAGTTTTTTATGGCTGTCTTCTGCGTCTGAAAAAGCTGAAATATCTAGCGTGTTACCTGAATTATCAGAGCTGTGAACAAGCCTAAAAATACGCTGCATAAACCGCCATGCACCCTCCACGCCTGACTCTGTCCATTCAAGGTCACGTTCTGGCGGCGAGTCAGACAGCATGAATAATCTAGCCGTATCTGCCCCATAGGTCGCGATTATCTGTTCTGGATCTACCACATTGCGTTTTGACTTGCTCATTTTCTCGACACGGCCAGCCTTGACAGCTTTGCCTGTCTGTTTGTGGCGCCAGTCGCTACCCTCTTTTTCAACTTCTTCAGGAAATAGCCACTGGCCATCTGCATCTTTGAAACTCTGATGACAGACCATGCCTTGCGTCATCAGGCCGGCAAATGGCTCGTCTCCCTCAAGATAGCCAACATCTGCCAGCGCCCGCATGAAGAACCGAGAATATAGCAGATGCAGAACAGCATGTTCTACACCGCCAATATACTGATCCACAGGCATCCAGTAGGCAGCTGCCTGTTG
>WTJO01000107.1 GCA_011524805.1 Alphaproteobacteria bacterium | reverse complement strand
AACCCTCGACCCCAACCTTGGCAAGGTTGTGCTCTACCCCTGAGCTACACCCGCACTCCGAACCAGCATCGCCTGAAAACGGGCTGGTCACATTGTCTTAATCTATCCTAAGATGATATTCAAGCAGATTTTTTTGCTAACCAGTTTTTCATCCAAGTGCAGAGATAAGCCCGTCAGCAACATTACGCTGAACCGTCTCATCCAGATAGGGATGCATAGGCAGGGCAAGCACGTGATCTGCCATATATTCTGTTATTGCCAGCCCGCCTTCGCTTACCGGATAACGCTTATAGGGCGGCTGTGTATGCATTGGCCGTGGATAATAAATCGCACTTGGGATACCATCAGCAGATAATCTTGTTTGTATATCCGCCCTGTTGCTGGCCTCTGGCAGAATAATTACATATTGCGCCCAGCTTGAATAGGCATCAGCTGCGATAAAGGGCGTTGTGACATGCTCTGAAAGCAACAGCTCATACCTGTCTGCAACCTTGTTGCGAAGCTGTAATTCCTCATCAAAAATTGCCATCTTTGCCAGCAAAATAGCTGCCTGAACTGTATCCAGCCTTGCGGTCATGCCTATCTGGATATTTTCATACTTGTCACTGCCCTGCCCATGGATACGGGCCGAGCGCGCACGTTCCGCCATCTCGTCATCATCTGTAAAGACAGCCCCGCCATCACCATAGCATCCAAGAGGTTTTGCCGGAAAAAAGCTGGTAGCGGTGATATCTGCCAGACTGCCAGATGGCCTGTTCTGCCATCTACCGCCAAAGCTCTGGGCAGCATCATCAAGCATCCACAGATTATGTGCCTGCGCATAGTCTGACAATGCCGTGATATTTGCCGGCTGGCCAAACAACCCGACTGCCATAATACCCACAATATCTATTTGTTGCGCATGCGCCGCCGACAGTGCGCTATCCAGCCGGTCTGCATCCAGATTAAAGCTTCTGCCATCTATTTCGGCAAATACGGGGATTGCGCCCAGTACGGCGATAGCTTCTGCACTTGCCGCAAAGGTAAAACTCGGCACGATAACGCCCTGCCCCGGTCTCAGGCCAAAAGCGATAAGCGCCAGAATAAGCGCATCTGTGCCAGAAGAGCATGAAATCACATGTTTGGCCTTTGCATAGCTGGCCAGTTCAGCCTCAAGCTCGGCGACTTCAGGCCCCATAATATACTGGCCGTGGTCAAGCACTTTGGCTATCCGGGCGTCAATATCGCTGCGGATGCGCTGTTGCTGGGCAGCAAGGTCAATAAATGAAATCATCGGAAAATAGCCCCTTATCTGTGCCGCTTAACCATTGCGGCCAGCAGATGATATATCAATATAATGTGTCATCATTGTCTCAAGTGTCTGCTGGACAGCCAGCCCTTCTGCCAGCCCCGTTGGTGCCGGAATATTGCTGGCACAGCTTGTTGCAAAGGCTCTCATTTCGCATTTTAACGGCTCATCTTCTTCCAGTTCGATATAGTGTGCTGGCGCGCGTTCAATCGAAAATACTCCATTATCACTAGTGATATTATCGGAATAGACACACAGCTTTTCATGCCATGGCCGAGTATCATCAAACACGATTGAGCCTTTGCTGCCGGTAACCGTGAATTTATGTTCCTTGACAGGATGTATCCAGCTTGTCTGCATCTGGGCAGTGATACCAGATGAAAACCGCATGGAGGTTGTTACACTATCGGCAATGCCGGCAGTGATATGTGATATGCCATGACATGCCAGATAGGCTGGCTGCTGTTTCATAATAGACAGAATTAAGGATAGATCATGCGGACACAGATCAAGCAATACTGATTCAGTATCACGGATACGCCCCATTGCCAGCCTGTTGGCCTGAATATGATAAATCTCTCCGATTATGCCCTTCTCAAGCTGGTCTGCCAGTGCGATAAAGCCGGGATGATATCTGATAAGATGGCCTATCATCACCTGTTTTTCGGCCTGTAATGCGGCTGTTTCAATCTGTCTGGCCTCATCAAGGCTCATCGCCATAGGCTTTTCGATATAGACATGTTTGCCAGCCTCTAGCGCGGCACAGGCAATCTGGCAGTGGCTTTGTGCAGGGCTTGTGATAGCTAATGCCGAAATAGCATCATCTGCCAGTATTTCCTCAAGCCTGTAGGCAGGGACATTAAATGTAGCCGCAAAGCTGTTTGCATTATCCGAATTTGTATCGCACACACCAGCCAGCAAATTAAGCGCGCCTAGGTTGCGCGCAATATTGCGCCCCCACATGCCGCACCCGACCAGTGCCATAGATATAGAGGGTAGGCTATCTTTCGGGGCTGACTGCATGGCGCTCATTACACATTATTTATATCCTGCAAAGCAATATTCTGGCAGGAACAGGCTGGATCTCATGCTTGTTATAAAAAGCAAGCAGATACAGGTCAATCGTTGCATTTCGTTACAGTGTTCACCGGATTTATCTTGTAATTGACAGATATATATTTATATCAGGAAACATTACAATGACTGGCCGGACATAAACAGCTTCAGGCGCACGCCCTACAGGCAGGAAAAAAATATGGATGCATCATCACAATATCAGGACAGCCTGCCGATTTCTTCTGACAGGCTTCTAGAGATGCTGGCAGATGCAGGATTTGAGTATCAGCGGATTGACCATATCCCGTTGCGCACCGTACAGGATTCAAAACAGGTCAGAGATGGTTTTCTATCTGCCGAAGATGGCGGCGGTCATATTAAAAACCTGTTTTTACGAGATAAGCGTAAACAGAATTTTCTGGTTGTTCTGCCTGAAGATAAAGATGTTGATCTGAAATCACTTGCAGAACTGCTAGGAGCTGGCAGATTTTCCTTTGGTTCGGCAGACAGGCTGTTTGAGATATTGGGAGTCAGGCCGGGGGCGGTTACACCATTATCAATGGTCAATGGCAGGGCGCATCAGGTCAGGCTGATTATGGATGCATCTCTGCGCCAGTGCCGCTATCTTTATATGCACCCTCTGGTCAATGACAGAACAGTGGCAATGTGCCCTGATACAACACAGGCCTTTCTTGAGTCGCTAGATGTGCAGATAGAATGGACAGACATTTAAGGAGTTAGGGATGGAACAGATTATCGGTTCGGAACAGACAGAAGATATTATTGATGTAACAGCCCAGAACTTTATGCAGGAGGTCATAGAGGCAAGCAAGCAGAAGGCTGTTATCGTCCAGTTCTGGGCGCCATGGTGCGGTCCCTGCAAGCAGCTAGGCCCTGTGCTTGAAAAGGTCGCTGGCGAGAAAGAAAATATCAGGCTGGCACGTGTCAATATTGACGAAAATCAGGAGATTGCCGCGCAAATGCGTGTCCAGTCAGTCCCGACTGTGTTCGGGATTGTTGAAGGCAGGCCGGTTGATGCCTTCGCCGGTGCGCAAGCTGAATCTGCGGTACGTCAATTTGTGGATAAGCTGGCAGATATGGCGCCAGGCGCACCAGATATTTCAGCCTTTCTTGAGGCTGGCAAACAGGCATTGATGGATAATCAGCCAGAACAGGCAATGATGCAGTTTCAGTCTGCGATGGCGCAGCTGCCTGAATCGCTTGATGCGCTGGCCGGTCTTGTGCGCACGCTTGTGATGATGGGCGAGGTTGAACAGGCACGCGAAATTCTGAACGAGCTAGACCCTGAAAAATGCGAGCAGGCAGAAATGAGAGAAGCTGTATCAGCTGTTGAAATTGCCGAAAAAGGGGCTGGCAGTGCATCTGAAATTGACTCACTGAGATCAAAGCTGGCAGGCGCACCAGACGATCACCAGTGTCATATTGATCTGGCAATGGCCTTATTTGCTGCGTCCGAGCATTCAGAAGCGATGGAGATATTGCTTGCCTCCATCAAACGTGATGCAAGCTGGCAGGATGGCGCGGCACGCACGCAACTGCTGGAATGTTTCACAGCACTGGGACCCACCCATCCGGATGTGATAACTGCAAGACGAAAATTATCAACCTATTTGTTTTCCTGAACAGCTGCACTATCTTGAACGATAAGGGCAATGTGGCAGTTCAAAGGGGGACGGCTATGAGCAGCCGGTGCCTGAAGCTGAAAGCCAGAAACAGCCATAGGATGTGCTGCAAATGTCAAAGCCAAGAGGGCCGTTCGAACCCCTGTTTGATGAATTGCCTGCCCAGATACCGTTATTTCCGCTTCCGGGCGCATTGTTATTACCGGGAGGCCGCCTGCCGCTTAATATTTTTGAGCCTCGCTATCTGGCGATGGTGCGTGATGCAATTGCCAGCCCGCACAGGCTGATAGGGATGATACAGCCAAAAGATGAGCTTTCCGACCAAAGTGAAGATACGGACAGCCTGTATCATATTGGATGTGCCGGCCGGATTTCATCTTTTAATGAATCAGATGATGGCCGCATTTTGATCACTCTCTCAGGGGTGGCACGGTTTCAGTGTGAAGGAGCGCTTGAATGTGACGACGGCTATCTGGTTGGCAGATGTAACTGGCACCAGTTCGCATCAGACCTGATGGTTGATGACAGCGCGGTAAATAGAGACAAGCTGGCAAATATTCTGCGCCATTATTTTGATGTGAAAGGATTTCAGGCAGACTGGGAACATATTGAGGCATGTGAAGATGAACGGCTTATTTCCACCCTGTCAATGATATGCCCGTTTTCTGTGCCTGAAAAACAGGCATTGCTGGAAGCTGAAGATCTGGATAGCCGCACACAGTTACTGATTGCTATTATGGAAATGGCCGCCCATGCTGATCAGGATGAGATTTCGCCCAGACATTAACGGGGCGCCTATTGATGCGGGGGCAAATGTTCGGGGACATGTCAGTATGAGCGAGATAGTGTCATGACACAAAAACCGCCACACCTGTCAGCAATTTCGCATTTTATCGACAGGCTTGTCTGTCCGATAAGTCTCACACCATTAATTTATCACCCTGCAACAGCAGAATTAATTTCCTGTCAGTCAGGCTATGGCTATCGGCTGGTTGACGGGCAGGCAATGATGCGTATAACTGATGCACGGCGGCTGACAGATGCAGAAATTGAGCAGATTGCCGGCCGTTCACCGTCCCGCCATACTGTATAGGAACAGCATATGACAACCGCTATCAAGCCAACAGAAATCAGATGCAGTTCAGATAAACAGCGTCTGACAATAGGGTTTTCCAACGGGGTTGTGGCTGAATTATCTGCCGAATTACTGCGGGTTGAATCCCCGAGCGCCGAAGTGCAGGGACATGGGGCAGGTGCTAAAGTCACGCCGCTGGATAAGCAGGATGTAAAAATAACCGCCATTCATCCTGTCGGAAATTACGCTATTAGAATCAGCTTTGATGATGGCCATGATACAGGTATTTATAGCTGGGCGTTACTGGCAGATTATGCAGAACACCAGCAGGAAATGATGGCAGATTATCATCAGCGCGCTGCCAAAATGAGATAGGCAAAGATGATATGAGGCCGCTGCCGGCACAAAAATGGTGCCAAGGCCATTATTGTGGCAATTTACCTGAAAAAAGCTGAGGCCGGCTAAGCCTGCCACCCATGGCCAGCTGTTTTAGCTGTCCCATTATCACAGACCTGCCGACAAGGCTCATCCCGACCCCGCCAACCATCCTTACCAGCCCCTCAGGTCGTGAGAACCATCTATTGAGCAACTGGGTTGTGGCGCTAAGGGCAAGTATTTCTGCCTGCCTTTGTGCCTGATAGCGATCGCAAATGCTGATATGGGCGGGGGTCAGCCCTCTTTTTCTTGCCTGCATCAGACAATCTAGCAGGCAGGCGGCATCTGCCAGCCCCAGGTTCAATCCCATCCCTGCAAGCGGATGAAGCCCATGGGCTGAATCCCCTGCCAGCACAATACCGTCTTTTGCAATCTTGCGGACATAATGTGGCGATAATGGCCAGCGCAAAGGTGGCGCACAAAATCTCAACTGTCCTGCCTGTTCTCCAAACTGGCGGTTTAATTCGCTATCAAGTTCTGGCAGGTCAAGCGCCATAAGCCTGTCGGCACTCTGGTCAGAAACTGTCCAGACAAGCGAGAAATGCCTGTCATCCATGGCCATCAGCGCAAGTGGCCCTTCTGCCAGAAAGCGCTGATAGGCTGTATGTTCGGTCGGGGTTGAGCTGGCCAGCATGCCGACAAGTGCTGTCTGGCCTGCTTTCTGGCTGATTTTTCTGAAGCCTGCCTGTCCGATTAATTTGGTGCGTCCGCCAGCACAGATAACCAGCAAATCAAACGGATATTCTGTACCATCTGAATCTATCACCAGCCGCCTACCAGTCTTGTTGATGGTGGTGATATTTACCTGTTTGGGATGTATCTGATAGCGGTCTATAAGAATGTTGCATGCCTGTTGTAAATCATGATTTAGCACGACATGCGCCATGGGCTGGTCATGATGCCAGTCCATTGGCCAGTCTGTTTTGTAAACGTCTTTTTTCTGGCCTGAAATACGGTCATCTGCAGGTCTGTCAGACACCAGAATACGGTTTATCGGCCATGCAGGGCTGGCGAGCAGGGGCGTGATGCCCAGCGCATCAAGCATTTTCATGCCAGCCTGATGGATGGTTGTTGTGCGGTTATCCGGTGCTGTTTTTTCCTGTCCGGCCATGGGTTTTCCGGCCAGCCACAGAACATTGCATCCGGCATGATACAGACATAAGGCCATAATCTGTGCGGTCAGCCCATTACCTGTCAGGATCACCTGATGTTGTGAATGCGTGTCTATCATAGCTATCTTATAGCGCAATCAGTCCGGCTTGTGCCAGTGACGAACGCACACAGTCAAATAAATTTGCTGCAGGGTCAAATAGCACGCTGTGACAGCCTGCTGTCTTGCCTGCTGTTACATCAGACTCTTTGTCGCCAATCATCACCGAACGTGATAAATCAATCTGCCATTTCTTGGCAAGCTGTATCAGCATGCCAGCTTCTGGCTTGCGACAGGGACAAGGTGTTTTTAACGCCGGTATAGTGGCTAGCGGATGGTGTGGGCAAAAGGCAATATCGGTAATTGCGCCCCCCGCCTGTGCTGTCTCATCTATCAGCTTACGATGAAATAGATGCATCTGAGCCTCTGTATAGAACCCTCTGCCGATGCCGCCCTGATTGGTGACGATAAATACCTGTATCTTCTGCTGATTCGCAAATCTTAATGCCTGTGGCGCGCCCGTGATCCAGGTGAAATCTGCTATATCGTACATATAGCCTGTATCCACTAGCACAGTGTCATCCCGATCAAGAAACAGGGCAGGAGTCATCATCATATTCCTATCTTATAGATGCCAGCCTATCGCGTCATGTGGTCATATCGGCCAATGCTGACAGTGCATAGTCTATGTGCTTATGATATTGCCCGCAACTACGGGTTTGGGCTAGAGTAGGGCAAATAGCGTCATGCCACATTTTCTCAGCTTATCAATGACAGGTTTTCCGCATTATGATCAATCCTGATTTTACCCTTTTTGATGATAATATGTTTATTCAGGTGCGCCAGCTTCTGGGCGGGGTATCGCCAGATTCTGCGCTGCCAGTCATTGATGTTACTGTGGGAGAGCCCCGCATCGCGCCCCCCGATATCCTCAGCCACTCTCTGAATGAGGCTTCGGCAAACTGGCAGGCCTATCCGAAGGCGGTTGCAGATCAGCAGTTTCTTGACGATTTGCATCTATATTTTGAAGATAGATTTCCCTCACTCGCAGGCAATTTTGACTATGCCAGCCATATTGTGCCTGTCCCCGGCACCAGAGAGCCATTGCATTTTCTAGGTATCTGTGTGGCGGGCGCAAAGCAACATGCGGCTGCGCTTGTCAGCATGCCCTTTTATCATGCATGGCGTACAGGCGCGATGGCGACAGGCGGCGAGATTATCTATATGCCTGCCTTTGAAGCAGACGGGTTTTTGCCTGATTTGAGTGCGCTTGATCATGATCTTTTGCACCGTACCAGCATGATGGTGTTATGCTCGCCCACCAATCCGCAAGGCAGCATCGCGTCTGCTGACTATATTGCCCATGCTATCGGGCTGGCGCGCCAGTATGATTTTCTGTTGGTGATGGATGAATGTTATATTGATATCTGGCGCGGAGAAAAACCTGTAAGTGCGCTGGAGGTAGCGATGGAGATGAGCGCCGGTGAGGATGATCCGTTCCATCATCTTATTGTGCTGAACTCTCTGTCAAAACGCTCAAGTGCCGCCGGATTGAGGGTCGGGTTTATATGTGGCGACAGACAATTATGTGCTGCCTATCTAAAGCTGGTATCAAATGGTGGTGCGCTTGTGCCGACCCCCCTGCTTCGTGCAGGTGGTGCGCTTTATCGTGACAGCCAGCATAATGCAGATATTCGCGCCCATTATGACAGGTCATTTGATATTCTAAAACAGCATCTTGACATAATTGTGCCACAAGGTGGGTTCTTTTTATGGTATCCTGTACCAAGAGCTTTTAACGGTGATGACAAAGCCTATGCAGTAAAACTATTTCAGTCAGCCAGCATAAAATCTGTGCCGGGCTCGGTAATGGCAACAGATGTCGGGGCAGGCAATCCGGGTGCAGGTTTTATCAGGCTGGCAATTGTGCATGATCATGAAACCATAGAAATACTGGCAAGACGGATGGCAACATTAGGTGAAACTCTATGAATGAGCTTGAGGAAAACACACCTCTTGTTTCTGCACCAGTCAGAACATTTATTCAAAATTCTGCAATCTCGCTGTCTGGTTTCTGCCTGATTATCGCCGGTATCGTGATTGTTGTGATGCTTGGCTCTGCCGATCAGGGTGACCCGTCCTATAACACCGCCTCTGGTGCGGCAGTAAAAAACTGGCTTGGGGTCACTGGCGCGCAAATCTCATCATTTCTGTTTGAGATGGCAGGGCCGATGGCTTTTATTATGGCCGTGCCTTTTTTTGCATGGGGTATAAGAATTGCCCGTTTCTGCCAGATGCCCAGATGGAAGGCGCGTCTGCTGATGATTTTGCTGTCATGGCTGTTTTTAACAGGTGCGGCAGAGCTGTTATTCGGCACCGAAGTCTCTGGCAGGGCTGGCGGAGAAATAGGCAGACTTTATGTCGGGTTTGTCGATCTGCTTACCCAGAATATGGTTCCTATTGACGGGGTGAATATTCCGCTTATCGCTGGCGGATTATCTGCGCTGGCCGGCATTATCTCGCTGATATGGGGGTGTGCAATCCCTGCCCGATTTATTGGCAATGCAGCAAGAGTGCCAGCCAGACTTGTCTATTTGCCTATAGCCAGCCTGTTGCGCCGCCGGCCGGCACAGGCAGATGAGACATTTGACGATGTCCAGCCAGAAGATGATATGGCAGATGATAGCGCTGGCTCGGCTGAAGCTCAGCCGACGAAAAATCGGTCAAAAAAGACAGAAAAACCAAAAAAATCTGCCAAGCAAAAGCGGCGTGAGCCCACATTGGCAGGGGCTGCGGCCAGAACTGCCGAGCCATCTGTGTCACAGGGTCAGTTTGATTTTGATAATAGTGATTTCAAATTGCCGCCGCTTAAATTATTGAAAACACCGCCGAAACAGCGTGGCGGACCTGCCCAGTCAGAACTTGATGATAATGCACAGGCACTTACTCAGGTGCTGGGGGATTTCAGGATTCAGGGTGCAATCGAAGAGGTGCGCTATGGGCCGGTGGTGACACGCTATGGGCTGAACCCTGCGCCGGGCACAAAATCCCAGCGTGTGATTGCGCTGGCTGATGATATTGCCCGTTCAATGGCGGTTATCTCTGTGCGGGTGGCGGTTGTGCCGGGCCAGAATATTATCGGGATTGAACTGCCAAATGACACCCGTGAAATGGTGCTGTTGCGACATATTCTTGACCATCCGGACTGGCAGTCATTTGATGGCGGTCTGCCAGTCGCGCTGGGTAAGGATATAGCCGGCGAGCCTATTATTGCCGATCTAGCCAGAATGCCGCATCTGCTGGTGGCTGGTACAACAGGGTCTGGCAAATCTGTCGGGGTGAACGGGATGATCCTGTCGCTATTATATCGCTATACGCCTGAGCAGTGCCGGCTGATTATGATTGATCCGAAAATGCTGGAATTATCTGTTTATGATGGTATTCCGCATCTGTTAAGTCCGGTGGTAACAGAACCGCCAAAAGCCGTGATGGCACTGAAATGGGCAGTGCGCGAGATGGAAACACGCTACCGTAATATGGCCAAGCTGGGGGTGCGTAATATTGGCGGCTATAACGAGCGGCTGGCAGAAGCAAGAGCCAAAGGCGAGGTGCTGACACGGCGTGTGCAAACAGGCTTTGATCCTGAAACAGGCAAGCCTGTCTATGAAGAAGATATGCTTGATTTGTCGCCTCTGCCATTCATTGTCGTGATTATTGACGAGGTGGCAGATCTGATGCTGGTGGCCGGCAAGGAGATTGAAGCTGCAGTACAACGGCTGGCACAGATGGCGCGTGCGGCGGGCATACATGTGATCATGGCAACACAGCGTCCTTCTGTTGATGTGATCACCGGCACGATTAAGGCAAATTTTCCAACCCGTATTTCATTTCAGGTCACCTCAAGAATAGATAGCCGCACAATTTTAGGCGAGCAAGGCGCAGAACAACTGCTTGGCAAGGGCGATATGCTCTATATGGAAGGCGGCGGACGGGTGACACGTATTCATGGCCCGTTTGTAGATGACAGGGAAGTTGAGGAGGTTGCCAATTTCCTGCGTGCGCAGGGCGAGCCTGAATATAACCAGAGCGTTACAGAAGAGGCTGAAGAAGCAGCAGATATGTCAGCCTCCGGCGCAGGGGGCAGCCCGTCTGCGACAGGCAATAGCCTGTATGACGAGGCAGTTGCACTGGTGATAAGAGAGCAGAAAGCGTCAACCAGCTTTGTTCAGCGCCATCTGAAAATTGGCTATAACAGAGCGGCAACATTAATCGAAGAGATGGAATCAGCAGGTATTATCAGCCCGTCAAACCATGTTGGAAAGCGAGATGTTCTGGTCGCGCCGGAAGATCAGTAAAATGATGATTGGCCAGATAACAAATGACCATATGAAAGGCAGGCACGTGATATGAGACTTTCCATTATCTCCTATCTGGCGCCCATCATCGGTATGTTGATGATGGCATTACATCCGGCATCTGCACAGCCGGCAAGCCAGCAGGAGATTATCGCCAGAGCAGAACAGGCACTGTCCGATATGAAAACCATGCAGGCAGATTTTATCCAGTTTTCTTCAGATGGCAGTGTTGGCGAGGGGCGGATTTATTTTCGCAGGCCGCACCAGCTTCGCATCGATTATCTAAATCCTGAAACGCTGAGTTTTGTGACCAGCCGTGTCTGGATACATGTAGATGACAAGATTGACAAACAGGTCACCAGCTATCCTATATCTCAATCACCCTTTTACACCTTATTGCAAAAAGAGATTAGCTTTATCGCCGAAGATGTGATGACCAGCGCAAAGATAAAGGACGGGGTTGCCTCTGTGTCCATGGCGCGCGAAACAGGAGAAGCCGCAGGTGTGCTAACACTGGAATTTGATACGCTGAACTGGCACTTGCGGCGCTGGATTATAACAGATGCGCTGGGAGTGAAAACGCAAGTGACCCTGCAAAATACATTATTTGATCTTGCCCTTGAAAACAGGCTGTTTGGTGTGCCTGCCTATGCAGTGCCTTCAGATAGCTAACAGGCTGATAGCTAGCCTGTCATAAATTGTGAAAATACTGCACGTTTTGCTGTATCAATGGGACTGGGCTTTCTGCTATTTCGGCTGATATTGACATGCACGAAATGACCTGCCGCCTTTGCCTGCTCGTCCGCGCCAGCAAATAGGGCAACATTATATCGCAATGATGAAGTGCCAAGATGGGCAATCGTAAGACCTGCTATCACCTGTTCTGGATAGGCAATTTCGGCAAAATATCTGCAACCTGTTTCGACCACCACAAAGATGGTTTCGCCAGACTGTACATCCAGTAGATTATGTTCCAGCAGAAATCTGTTCACGGCTGTGTCAAATAGCTGGTAATAGACCGCATTATTGAGATGGCCATACTGGTCATTATCTGACCATCTTGTCTCAAGCGGTAACAGATAGCGCATATCCTGTTTTGTAATGTTCTCGCCTGTGCCCATCTTATGCCTGTTTTGAATTATCTTGTTATTCTGGTGACGGATAGACTAGAACAGTTACATCTATCGCGCCATAGCAAAGATATGCCCTATTCTACGGGGGCCGACAAACATCGCGGGGCGCAGACATATCATATCGCAGAGATAAGAGGTTAAGATGCGGATTGCCAGCTGGAATATAAATTCTGTGAGATTGCGGCTTGGGCTTGTGCTGAAGGTGCTGGAGGAGCTTGAGCTAGATGTGCTGTGCCTACAGGAAACCAAAACACAGGATGAATTTTTCCCTGAAGACGAAATTAAACAGGCTGGCTGGCCGCATATCTGTTTCAGGGGCGAGAAATCCTATAATGGGGTGGCGATTATCTCGCGCCTGCCAATTGATGATGTGCAGACACTGAACTGGGTAGGCAAAGAAGATTGCCGGCATATTGCCGCCACTATTTCAGGGGTGAGTATCCATAATTTCTATGTGCCTGCTGGCGGGGATATTCCGGATAGGGATGAAAACCCGAAATTTGGACATAAGCTGGATTTTCTGGCAGAAATGACAGACCATTTTATCGCTGAAAATCCACAGCATACCGTGCTTGTAGGTGATTTGAATATCGCGCCTCTGGCAGAAGATGTCTGGTCGACAAAACAGTTGCGTAATGTTGTCAGCCATACAGATATTGAACGCAAAATGCTGCTTGATGCGATTGAGAAAGGTGGCTTCACAGATGCTATCAGAGGCTATTTTGGCGATGATGAGATATTATATAGCTGGTGGTCATACAGAGCGCGGGACTGGGCGGCAAGCAACCGCGGCAGACGGCTTGACCATATCTGGGTAAGCCATGATCTGGCGTCAGATGTGAGGAAAGCCGAAATATTCCCAGAGGCGCGCGGTTATGAAAAACCCTCGGATCATGTGCCAATTTTAATTGATATAGATCGCTAATCTGCGGCCACCGCGACGCGATATTTTATTCACACTGATTATTATGCTATAACCGGCCAACAGCGAACTCGACAGCAGAACCGATATTATGCCTCAGCGACCTGACAGTAAATTGCCATTTATCAAAATGCATGGTCTTGGGAATGATTTCATCATTCTCGATCTGCGTTCGGGGCATCTGCGTCCGGATTCAGAGGCATTGCGCGTGCTTGCCGACAGGCGGCGAGGCATTGGCTGTGATCAGATAATGCTGTTATCTGCCAGCTCATCGGGTGCAGATATCTGGCTTGATATGGTTAATGCTGACGGGTCTGTTGCAGGCGCCTGCGGCAATGGCACCAGATGTGTGGCATGGCTGTTGATGCAGGAAACAGCAAAAGACAGGGTCGAGATTGACACAATTTCAGGCAGGCTGTCTGCATGGATAAATGAAACCGGTCTGATATCTGTGAATATGGGGCCTGCGCGGCTTGACTGGCAGGATATTCCGCTTGCCAATGCACAAGATACGCTTGATGTCAGCTTTGATGAAATGCCGTTCGGGACGGCGGTATGTGTAAATATGGGTAATCCGCATGCGGTTTTTTTTGTAGATGATGCAGACCAGATAGATGTTGCAAGATGGGGTGCATTTTTTGAATCCCATGACATGTTCCCCCAAAAGGCCAATATCGAATTTGTTTCACAGATAGCTGATAACCATCTGCGTATGCGGGTATATGAACGTGGGGCAGGTATTACACTTGCCTGTGGTTCGGGTGCCTGCGCGGCAGGGGTAGCGGCTATCCGGCGTAATCTGGCGACAGGCCCTGTTATCATCACGCTGGATGGTGGCGAGCTTGTGATTGACTGGCAGCAGACAGAGGCAGGCCAGCCAGACTCTGTCATTATGACAGGCGAGGTGAGCCTTGTAGCAGAAGGTCAGATTGATAGCGGCTTTATGACAGCTGCCCGGGCGGTTCGTGAGGGCAGATAATGGCACGTAACAGACCCTATATCCACACTTTCGGATGCCGGCTAAATATCTGGGAGTCGGAGGTTATGCGCGAGCAGGCCGAACAGGCAGGGCTTGGCAATGTAAATATTGTCAATAGCTGTGCTGTCACCTCAGAAGCAGAAAAACAAAGCCGCCAGATGGTCAGACGGCTGAAAAAAGAACATCCCGACACGCCTGTGATTGTGACAGGCTGTGCAGTGCAAATAGCCCCTGAACGCTGGGCAGATATGCCTGAGGCTGATTTCATTCTTGGCAATCACGATAAATTGCAGCAGCAAAGCTGGGACAGGCTCTCAGAAGACAGGCTGGCACCTGCGCATATCACAGATATTATGCAGATTGAACAGACAGCATCACATATGGTGGATGCATTTGATAACCATACCCGCGCCTTTGTGCAGGTTCAGCAGGGTTGTGATCATAGATGTACATTCTGCATCATTCCGTTTGGCCGCGGCGCATCACGGTCTGTGCCGATAGCACAGGTGATCATGCAGGCAAAAAAGCTGGTTTCTGGCGGGGTGAAGGAAATTGTGCTGACGGGTGTGGATATTACCAGCTGGGGGGCTGATCTTGACGGTCGCCCGCGTCTTGGCCAGCTGGTGCTTGCGCTTCTGGACGAGGTGCCTGAACTGCCAAGATTGCGGCTATCTTCAATTGACCCGGCCGAGCCTGATCATTATTTGATGGAGGCGCTATCGTCTCATGCGCGGCTGATGCCACATCTGCATCTCTCTGTTCAGCATGGTGATGATCTGATCCTGAAACGGATGAAACGGCGCCATTTGCGGCGGGATATTCTGCGCTTTTGTGACGAGGTGCGGCGCAGGCGAGCTGATACGGTGTTCGGGGCAGATATGATTTGCGGCTTTCCGACAGAAACGGGCGCTGCCCATCAGGCAAGCCTTGATCTGATAGATGAGGCCGGTATTACCTATCTTCATGTATTTGGCTATTCGCCGCGTGAGGGCACACCGGCGGCATCTATGCCACAGCTAGAGCAGCCGGTGATTAAGGCACGTGTTGCCGAGTTGCGCCAGCTTGGCGCGGACAGGCTGGCTCAGCATTTGGCTAGCCGCCAGCATTCAGTTGATATGATGCTGGTTGAATCAGACAATAAGGGCCATCTGAGCAGTTTCGAGCTGGCCGAACTGGATACAGGCAGATATGCCGCTGGCGAGCTGGTGGCGGTAGAGATTGAAACAGCCAGAGAAGACAGGCTGGTCGTCCGACCCCTTAGGCCGAACAGCCAGACAGATAGCTCTGTCAGGCCGCTTGCAGGCTAGGCCGTCACGTCATGGAAAAATGGGCGCAATATATCGGGTGCAAGACATAAAGGATGCGGGATGAGCTGGTTTAAAAAACTAACCTCCGGATTAAAAAAATCCTCACAAAAGGTTGCTGACAGTCTAGGCGGCCTCTCACGTCTGTTTGGCAAGCAGAAAATAGATGCCAGCTCGCTAGAAGAAATTGAAGATGCGCTGATTATGGCTGATCTGGGAGTCACCGCCGCCACAGATATCGCCGAGATGCTGAAACAGCATAAATGGGAAGGCGAGGTAAGCGAAGATATGTTCCGCGCAGTGCTGGCCGAAAAACTGGCCGAAATTCTGCGTCCATCCGAGCAACACATTGAGATATCTGACAGCAACAGCCCGCATATTATCCTGCTTGTCGGGGTGAACGGGTC
>WTJO01000150.1 GCA_011524805.1 Alphaproteobacteria bacterium | reverse complement strand
TAAATTGTAAAGCTTGCACTTCACAGAAGCGCATCGGCTATTATTCTGGTGCATAATCATCCCTCGGGAGATGCCAGACCAAGCACGGCAGATATTGAAATGACTACCCATGTCATGCGGGCGCTCAAGCTGGTAGATATTAAATTACATGATCATCTGATTGTTGCTGGTGCAAAATGTATCAGCATGCGCTCTAACCAGCTTATCTAGAACGGCCTGCCAGAAAAAGCCGTAGGTGAGCTACTTAGAAGATGCGTCGCCAGCGCTATTATCTGTGCTATTATGCGAGGCATCATCACCGCCTCCGGCACCTTTTGGTTTGGCGCCCTGTTTGAATTGTTTGACGCCATCTGCCAGTTCATCTGATGTTGTTCTGACAAGCTCGCCTGCACGCCTGCTGGCTTTCAGCAAACCGGGGCGCGCTTTTGTGACTGCTTTCCGCGTCAATTCTGCTGCCTGTTTCTGAACAGCAGGGTTGGAGGCAGCCATTTTCACAGCAGAGAATAACAGACGGCGTAATATCATCTACAAATTCCGGATATTCCTAATCTAGTTGATGTAATCACTATAGCTTTTTTACCCTAAAAATGATAGAACCCATCTCATCAATTCTCGTTCTATCTTAAGGGTTATCCTTTTCCATGATTCCGCGCTATGCTCGGCAGCAAATGACCGATATATGGTCTCCGCACTCAAAGTTCCAGATCTGGTTTGAAATCGAAGCTCATGCCTGTGATGCTATGGCATCACTTGGCGTTATCCCCGCAGAAGCGGCAAAAGCTGTCTGGGAACGCGGACAGTTTGATATTGACCGCATTGATGAGATTGAGCGAGAAACCAAACATGATGTTATCGCCTTTCTGACCAACCTTGCCGAATATGTCGGTGAAGAGGCGCGCTTCGTGCATCAGGGCATGACCTCGTCAGACGTGCTTGATACCACCTTGGCAGTGCAATTATCCCGCGCTGCAGATTTGCTGGATGAAGGGCTGGATAAATTACTGGCTGCCCTCAGGGTTCAGGCCGAAGCTCATAAATTCACGCCAACCATCGGGCGGTCGCACGGAATACATGCCGAACCCACCACATTCGGGCTGAAACTGGCTAGTTTTTATGCAGAATTTGCCCGCAATAAAGACAGGCTGGCGTCTGCACGCAAAGATATTGCGACCTGCGCCATCTCGGGCGCGGTAGGCACCTTTGCCCATATTGATCCTGCGGTTGAAGCACATGTTGCCAGCCAGATGGGGCTAACAGTCGAGCCTGTATCAACACAGGTAATTCCGCGCGACAGGCATGGCTATTTCTTCTCTGTGCTAGGCGTTATCGCCAGTTCAGTCGAGAGGCTGGCCACCGAAATCAGACATTTACAACGCACAGAAGTAAGAGAAGCTGAAGAATTTTTTAGCGCTGGCCAGAAAGGCTCTTCTGCCATGCCGCATAAACGTAATCCGGTGCTGACAGAAAATCTGACAGGTCTGGCGCGGATTGTACGATCGGCTGTTGTGCCTGCGCTTGAGAATATTGCGCTCTGGCATGAGCGTGACATCTCGCATTCTTCAGTTGAACGTATGATAGGGCCTGATGCGACCATCACACTTGATTTTGCGCTTCACAGGCTGGCATCAGTAATGGAAAATCTGCTTATCTATCCGGATGCAATGCAGAAGAATCTGGATCAGCTGGGCGGGCTTGTACATTCGCAACAGGTACTGCTTGCCCTGACCCAGAAAGGGGCAAGCAGGGAAGATGCCTATCTGTTTGTCCAGCGCAATGCGATGCGTGTCTGGAATGAGGGGCTGGCCTATCTTGACTTGCTAAAAGCAGATACAGATATAGCACCCTATCTCAGCCATGAAGAGCTGGATGCGCTATTTGACCTTGACCAGCATTTCAGACATGTAGAGACAATTTTTGCCCGGGTGTTCTCAGACTAATTCACCTCATCCGGCAGCAGCGTAAATAGAGGAAACATTATGGCCAGTGATGCAGAGCTAATTTATGAAGGTAAGGCAAAAAAGCTCTATAAAGGCCAGCAGGCAGGCACCCTTGTCCAATATTTCAAAGATGATGCTACGGCATTTAACGCACAGAAAAAGGACACCATCACCGGTAAAGGCATTCTGAACAATCTGATTAGTTCTCACCTGTTTCCGGCTGTTGGCGAGATGGGTATCCCGCATCATTTCATCGACCGTCTATCACCACGCGAACAACTGGTAAAATCAGTTGAGATCATCCCGCTGGAAATCATCATCAGAAACACCGCCGCGGGGTCTATCTGCGCACGGCTTGGCATGGAAGAAGGCAGCAGGCTAGATCATACGCTGGTTGAATTTTGCCTGAAAGATGATGCGTTGGGCGACCCTGTCATTGCGACAGAACATATCCGGCTTATGGGGCTTGCCAGTGATGACGAGCTTGACCAGATTGTTGACTATTCACTGCGCATTAATGATTTTCTGAGCGGCCTGTTCTTTGCTATCGGGATAAGGCTGGTAGACTTCAAACTGGAATTTGGCCGCTATCAGCAAGATGGCGACGATATCGTCATTCTGGCTGATGAGCTTAGCCCTGATAATTGCAGGCTATGGGATATCAGCACAGACGAGAAAATGGATAAGGACAGGTTCAGGCGTGACCTTGGCGGGCTAATTGAAGCCTATTCGGAAATTGCCAGACGGTTAGGTCTGGAAATACCGGACATAACGGCCAGCTAATCTTATTATCTTGCAAGCCCAGAAAGGGAAAATTATGAAAGTCACGATTAATATTTCATTAAAAGAGGGCGTGCTAGACCCTGAAGGCAGAGCTGTTGAAACAGCACTTGGCAATCTTGGATTTACAGATGCTGCCAATGTCAGAATAGGCCGCCAGATTTCACTTGATATTGACGCAGAAGATGCCAGCCGCGCCCAGCATAGAGCAGCCAGAATGTGTGAAAGCCTGTTGGCAAATACCGTGATAGAAGATTATGAAATCGAATTGGCAGACGAAGAATGAGAGTAGCGATTATCGTTTTTCCCGGCTCTAATTGTGACCGTGATATGATGGTCGCCATTGAAGCCATTACAGGCAGGCGACCTGCACTTATCTGGCATAAGGAACGCCAGATTGATGCAGCAGATTTGATTATCATTCCGGGCGGCTTCTCATTTGGTGACTATTTACGATGTGGTGCGCTGGCGGCACGTTCGCCTGCTATGGAAGCTGTGCTTGACCATGCCAGCCGCGGCGGAGCCGTGCTTGGCGTATGTAACGGCTTCCAGATATTGCTTGAGGCTGGCCTGCTACCCGGCACGCTGGTGAAAAATACTGCATTAAAATTTGTATGCCGCGAGACAGAACTGGCATTAGAGCCAGATTTGCAGTCACCCTTGCTTGACAAGCTGGGCACAGATGAAAATGGCCATGTGCTGTCTATTCCTGTTGCCCATAATGAAGGCAATTATTTTGCCCCTGAAGATGAGCTGGATGCGCTGGAAGCAAATGGGCAAATCGCCTTTCGCTATTATGGCGATGCTGTGCGCACACCTGTTAATCCAAACGGCTCATCCAGAAATATTGCTGGCATCTTATCTGCCAATAAACGTGTTCTGGGTATGATGCCCCACCCTGAAAGAGCGATGGGCAATGGCCACCGTTCAGAGGATGGGCGACGCCTTCTTACCTCTATTATCGCAGGAGTTTCAGCGTGAGCCAGCCACCGGAAATGAGCTTTGCAGATGCAGAATCAATGGGTTTGTCATATGAAGAATGGCAGCTTATTCTCACCCGTCTTGGACGCATGCCAAATCAGTGCGAGCTTGGCATTTTCTCTGCTATGTGGTCTGAGCATTGCTCGTATAAATCATCTAAAAAATGGCTGAAAACGCTGCCAACAGAAGGTGCACAGGTCATTCAGGGCCCGGGCGAGAATGCCGGGGTGGTGGATATTGGCGACGGGCTGGCCGCGGTTTTTAAAATCGAAAGCCATAATCACCCCTCTTTTATCGAACCCTATCAGGGGGCG
>WTJO01000080.1 GCA_011524805.1 Alphaproteobacteria bacterium | reverse complement strand
GCGGATTGCCGCCAAAGGTTGAGCCATGACTGCCAGGGCCCATCGCCTCGCCAATATCCTTGCGCGCAATCACCGCACCAACAGGAAAACCGCCGCCAAGCCCTTTGGCCAGCACCACAATATCTGGCTGGATTTCGGCATGTTCAAAAGCAAATAGACGGCCTGTCCTGCCCATGCCTGACTGAACTTCATCTGCGATTACCAGTACGCCAAATTCATCTGCGGCCGCCCGCACACCTTCAATATAGCCGGCAGGGGCAGCCACTGCGCCGCCTTCACCTTGAACAGGCTCTATCATGATTGCCGCAACAGAAGAATCAAGCATGTCACGCAACGCGTTCAGATTGCCAAATGGCGCATGGCAGAACCCCTCAGGCATAGGGCCAAACCCCTCTCTGAATAGCGGTTTATCTGTTGCCGCCAGCATGCCAAGCGTCCGGCCATGAAAAGAATTGCCAGCACAGACAATTTTATATCTGTCAGCTGAACTGTTACGGTACTGAAACCGACGCGCCATTTTCACCGCGGCTTCATTGGCTTCAGCTCCCGAGTTACAGAAAAACACATGATCAAGTCCGGTATGACGCGTCAACCGCCATGCCAGCTTTTCCTGCCCCTCAATCCGATATAGATTTGAGCAATGCCATAATTTATCTACCTGTTCATGCAATGCATCACGCAGGCCTTGATCACTATGACCAAACAGATTAACCGCAATGCCTGAGGCACAATCAAGATAGGCTTCATCTGATGCGGTATATAACCATGAACCTTCACCACGTACAAAGGATAGCTGGGCGCGCCCATAGGTAGGCATCACGGCATGTTGATAGCTATCTGTATCTGTCATGGCTCTATCCTTAATCTGGTATCTATGCCGCACAGGCAAACAATCGGAAGCGGAAGTTATGCGATAATTCAGCCAGAAATGTCAAGCTATTCTGCGTGTCTGACAAAGAACAGACACAGCTATCAGACTGGCTGGCTAGTCGATAAAATGCTTTGCCAGCTTCAGCCCCTGAGACTGGTAATTCGAGCCTGAGCCTGCGGCGCCATATAGCTGGTCCGGGACAGCGGCCATAGGCTCATATACCAGCCGGCATACTGTCTGTGCCTGCTCGATCACAAAGGGCACGTCATGCGAGCGCACCTCTAGCACTGCTCTGGTAGGCTGCGCGCCTATCTCTTCACAGCCGAAACCGGGGTCAAAAAAACCGGCATAATGGGCTCTGAACTCGCCTACTGCTGTATCATAGGCACGCATTTCTGCGGCCATATCCGGCGGTACATGCACAAATTCGCGACTAGCCAGAATATAAAATTCGTCAGGATTGAGAATAAGCCCGCCTTGTGCCAGATCTTCTGCGCGCACCGCCTCCCAGAACCGATGAGCCTGATAGGCGCCAACCCTGTCCACATCAATCAGCGCGGCATGTTTCCGCGCCCGCCAGCCCACCAGCCCTGTCTTCGGATCAGGCACCAGATTAACAGATAACGAGATGCCATCACGGATAGAATAGACAGCCGGATTGTCATAACGCACAAGCTGTTTTTGCTGTTGCAACGCTTCCAGCGCCATATCATCTAGCTGTGCTGTTCCGCGTCTAAGCCGCAATTGTGACAGCCGGCTACCTGTCCGCAACTTAACAGCAAAGGTTCGTGGTGATATTTCTGCATATAGCGGGCCTGAATAACCTGCCGCTACTGATTCAAATTCGGCACAGCCATCCGAGATAAGTCTGGTGAATACGTCCAGCCTGCCAGTAGATGATTTCGGGTTTGCGAGCGCTGAAATATCCTCAGGCAGGTCAAGCGACTCACAAAGCTCGACCACATATACAGACCCTGTCTCCAGCACCGCGCCATCTGATAAATCCATTTCATACATTGCAAAAGCATCTATTTTATCCTGCACAGTCTGGCCATGACCTGGCAGGAAAGATGCCTGAATACGCCAGCAACGTCTGCCAAGACGCAAATCAATGGAGGCTGGCTGCATCTGCTGTGCATCGATCGGGGGCGTTGCTGAAATATAGCCTTTGGCAATCGCGTCAGATAGCTGGCTTTGTGGTAAAATACCGTGACCTGCTGGCTGAGGTGATGGTGATGCAGAAGCTGGCATTAAATACTCCCTGTTTCAGGCTATCGCAATAATATGCTCTGTTTTAGCCTGATTTTGTGCCTAAATTGAAGCAGATTTTCACAAAGCCCGCCGCTTTGTGATATATCATATGACCAGCGCTAGGAAAAATAAAGCCGACACCCCATATTGAAACACCGAGCTGATAGATAGGTGCGATGGCAATGGATAACGAGAATCCAGATAGACAGATTTCCGACAAGCGTCTGGAACAGCGCCTGCGCAATAAGGCGATGCATTATCTGTCACGCTATTCCAGCACAACCGCAAAGCTGGAAGGCGTATTGCGCCGCTTTGTATTGCGCAAAATCGGCGAGGTGCCACAGGATCAGCTGAAACGCTGTATCGAAGCAGTAATTGATAACTGTGTCAGTGCCGGATATGTAGATGACAGCGCCTATATCAGAAGCAGATTTCGGGGTGCCAGAAACGCTGGCCAGTCCTACCGTATGATAGCAACAAAGCTGAAAGCCGCTGGCATTTCTGCATCACAGATTGAAGATGAATGGCAGGCCATGCTGGCCGCAGAAGATGATGACAGCCAGACTATACAGGCTGTAAAAGCAGATAATCAGCCAGACAATCTGGCTTCGGAAGATGAGATTGAGCTAGTGGCAGCTATCCAGTTTGCCCGCAAAAAGAAGCTGGGCTGTTTTGCGCAGGTTATAGAGGATGCGGATCCGTTGGCACTGAAACAGAGCATACTTGGCAGGCTGGCACGGCGCGGCTTTCGCTATCATATCTGTGCCGAACTGCTAAACTTTGAGCATAGCGAAGATGCGCTGGCACGCGCAGATGAAATTTCTGCCAGACTACCATCCTCTTTTGGCTAGGTGCCCGAAAAACTATATCATTTGCATTACTTTTTCTGTCTGGAGGTCAAGCTTTTCTGGCAATTGGCAAAAATTATTGATATTTATCGAATGTACAAAGATTAGGGGAATTTGTGATGAGCGATAACCAGATATTTACACCAACTGCCGAAACAGCAACTGGCGCCCATATTGATGATGCAGGCTATCAGGAAATGTATCAGCGCTCGCTGACAGATAGTGACAGCTTCTGGGCAGAACATGGCAAGCGTATTGACTGGATAAAGCCCTATTCCAAAATTTCATCTGTCAGCTATGACAAATCAGATTTGCACATCAGATGGTATGAAGATGGCAGCCTGAATGCGGCTGCAAATTGTCTTGACAGACATCTGGCCGACAGAGGCGAGCAGACAGCAATTATCTGGGAGGGTGACGAGCCGGACCAGCATAAACATATCAGCTATAACGCACTGCATGCAGAGGTATGCCGCTTTGCCAATGCGCTTCGCACCAGAGGTATCAAAAAAGGCGATCGTGTAACCATCTACATGCCGATGATACCTGAGGCGGCGGTTGCTATGCTGGCCTGTGCGCGTATCGGGGCTGTCCATTCTGTGGTATTTGGTGGCTTTTCGCCAGATGCGCTGGCAGGCAGGATTAATGACTGTGAATCAAACTGCGTGATTACCGCAGATGAAGGGGTTAGAGGCGGCAAAACCATCCCGCTGAAAGCCAATACAGACAAGGCGCTTGAAAACTGCCCTGACTGCACAAGCTGTTTTGTGGTCAGACGTACCGGCAATGCTGTCGAGATGCAGGATGGCCGCGATATCTGGTATCATGAGGCAATCGCCGATATGAGCGATGACTGCCCTGCCGAAGAAATGTCGGCAGAAGATCCCATGTTCATTTTATATACTTCGGGGTCAACAGGTAAACCAAAAGGGGTGCTGCATACCACAGGCGGGTATATGGTCTATGCGTCCATGACGCATCAATATGTATTTGACTATCATGATGGCGATATTTACTGGTGCACCGCAGATGTGGGCTGGGT